>USDE01000064.1 GCA_900553345.1 uncultured Collinsella sp. | reverse complement strand
GAGCGTCCGGCTGATAACCGGGAGGTCACAAGTTCGAATCTTGTCAGGTCCACCACTTTCTTTCGCAATAAACACCCCAGCGAGAGCCGAGTCGCCGCTGGGGTGTTTATTACTTTCTCCGTGGGGGTTTAGCTCAGCTGGGAGAGCGCGGGCTTTGCAAGCCTGAGGTCAGGGGTTCGATCCCCCTAACCTCCACCATGATGGACCTGTAGCTCAGTTGGTTAGAGCGTCCGGCTGATAACCGGGAGGTCACAAGTTCGAATCTTGTCAGGTCCACCATCAAAACGTTAAGAGCCCTGGGGCATTGCCTCGGGGCTTTTTCTTATCCAACGAAAGTAGTCAAAATAGCCCCGTCCCAAATTAACTACTTTGATTTTGTGTGCTGGGCGAAAGATTGGGTAGTATAGCTATTCAATGCGGCGACCCTGCCGTGTGTTAACCGCTACGTACCGGAGGTGTTCCATGGTTCGTGTCGACATAGAGACCATCGTCATGGCCGCCGGTCCCGTGCCATCGCTTATCGTGCTTCGTGAGCGCTGCGGCAAGTCGGATTCGACGGCGCCCCTGCGTTCGCTTTCCATTCAGACCGGCTCGTTTGAGGCCGCGGCCATTAGCCGTGGTATCGATAGCGGTCGCGCCGAGCGCCCGATAACGCATGACCTGCTGCTTGACACCGTCGATGCCCTGGGCGCCAAGCTCGAGCGCATCGAGATCGTTCGTGCCGAGCCGCCGGTGTTCTATGCGACGATTATCGTGCTGGTCGATGGTGACGAGCGCAAGATTGACGCCCGCCCCAGTGACGCCATTGCCCTTGCCGTGCGCAGTAATGCCCCCATGTTTGTGGAGGACGACATCATGAATCGCCTGGGTACCGTTTCTGCCCATGCCGAGGAAGTTGACGACGAGCAGGAGTTCGAGAAGTTCGACGAGTTCGTCCATACGCTCTCCCCTGATGATTTCTAAATGTCTGGCACGCGAGCGGAGAGGTCGCTGATGGGTACCCGCGTATCGGCTGAAGCGTCCGCCATCGCGCGTGAGGCCCAGATGCGCTCGGAGGCATCCGAGGCGGCTCGCATCGCCTATGTGACGCAGGCCCGCACGCTTCGCGAGCGCCGCGGCTCCTATATCAAGATGGTTATCATCTCCGCCCTTGTCGCGGTAATCTGTTCTCGTCTTCGTGGTACAGTTGGTGCGCTTGGGTTTTCGATTTCAACAGGCTTGGTAATCTGGGGTGTGGTCGATGCAGTAATGCTGACCAACCAGATCAAGGTACTCGACAAGCGCACGATGGATATGACGCGCGCCCGCGACGCTGCCGCCAAGATCGCTGCCGAGGCACAAGAACTGTAACGACGCCGGATTCGATGGGAAGGTCTAGAGATGGCACAGGATATGCAGGACGCCGGTAACGTCTCCGCCGAGCTCGACGCCATGGTGTGTGACCTGATTGGCGCGTTCTTGGACGACCTTGCCGCCGGCGAGAATCCGGGCGTAGTCGTGGCGATCGAGGACGCTGCTTCCAACCGATATCTGGCGGCGCTCGACGAGGACGGCGAAGAGGCGTGCCTCGAGGCCGCCACCAACTTTATCTCCGAGCACAAGATGGGCCTTAAGGACGAGGGCCTGGGCCGTATCGCCCGCTATGCCATCGGCTATACCGGCTGCGTCGAGATTGACGGCGGCTACCATGACGCTCTGCTCGTGAGCTTCTTTGAGACGACGCTCGAGAGCGGCTTTTCGGCGTATGTGCTGTATGAGGGCATGGGTGCCGGCGATGGTTTTATGTGGAGCGACCCTGAACCTGCAGGTGAGGAAACCCCTCTCATCTAAAATCGCTAAAATAAACGAGTTTTCGGTAAAAGGCTCAATATTCCCGCTGAGCGTTACATCGCTGGGCGGGTCGCATACGCGTGCCGTTTGTATATGGATAGAAGATAGGGGAACTACATGCGCGTAGACAATCTGAGGAACATCGCCATCATCGCCCACGTCGACCACGGCAAGACGACGATGGTTGATAAGCTCCTGCGTGCCACGGACGCCTTCCGTGCCAACCAGCAGGTCGAGGACCGCGTCCTGGACTCTAACGACCAGGAGCGCGAGCGCGGCATCACGATTCTCGCCAAGAACATCTCTATCGAGTACAAGGACGTCAAGATCAACGTCATCGACACCCCGGGCCACGCCGACTTTGGCGGCGAGGTCGAGCGCGTGCTGCGTATGGCCGACGGCGCCCTGCTGCTGGTCGACGCCTTTGAGGGTCCCATGCCCCAGACCCGCTTCGTGCTGCGTCACGCTATCGACACCGGCCTCAAGATCATGATCGTCATCAACAAGATCGATCGTCCGGGTGCCAACCCCGAGAAGGCCTACAACGACTGCCTGGACCTTATGGCCGACCTGGGCGCCACCGACGACCAGCTTGAGTTCGCCATGGAGCACGTGGTCTACGCCAGCGCCATGAATGGCTTTGCCCGCCTTGACCCCAACGACGGCAACATGGACATGTATCCGCTGCTCGATATGATCATCGACGACATGCCCGCGCCCGAGGTTGACGAGAATGCCCCGCTGGCCATGCAGTGCGTGACCATCGACCACTCCAACTTCGTTGGCCGCATCGGTATCGGTCGCGTGTACTCCGGCGCCATTCACCAGGGCGATCAGATTCTGGTCGTCAAGAACGACGGCTCCAGCGCCACCGCTACCGTCAAGCAGCTCTTTACCTTCGACTACCTGGGCCGCACCGAGTGCCAGGAAGTCGGCGCCGGCGATATCGCCGCCGTCGTGGGCATTGACCGCACCGATATCGGCGATGTCTACACCGACCCCGAGAACCCCGTCGAGCTCGAGCCCATCGAGATCGACCCGCCGACCCTGTCCATCGTCTTTGAGGCTTCGACCTCCCCGCTCGTCGGCCGTGACGGCGACATCGTGGGCGCCCGCCAGCTTAAGGAGCGCCTGTTCAACGAGGCCGAGAACAACGTGACCATGAAGATCGAGGAGCTCGAGGACAAGAGCGGCGTCGAGGTCTCTGGCCGCGGCATTCTGCACCTGTCCGTCCTGATGGAGTCCATGCGCCGCGAGGGCTTTGAGTTCCAGGTCGGTCGTCCCCGCGTTCTGTTTAAGAAGGACGAGAACGGTAACAAGCTGGAGCCTGTCGAGCAGGCCGTCGTCGAGTGCCCGGACGAGTACTCGGGCAAGGTCGTCGAGGTCTTCGGCACCTCCGGCGGCATCATGACGAGCATGGACACCTCGGGCATCGTGACGCACCTCGAGTTCAAGATCCCGACGCGCGGCATCATGGGTCTTAAGAACCGCATTATGAACGTCACCCACGGCGAGGGCGTGTTCTACCACACCTTCCTGGAGTACGGCCCCTACGCTGGCGAGATTGGCAACCGCCAGAACGGCGCCATGATCTCCATGACCACCGAGAAGGCCGTTGCCTACGCTCTGGGTACGCTGCAGGAGCGCGGCCAGCTGTTTGTCGAGCCGGGTACCGAGTGCTACGAGGGCATGATCGTGGGCGAGCGCAGCAAGGCCGGCGACATGGTCGTCAACATCGCCCGTACCAAGAACCTGGGCAACCAGCGTTCCTCGACCTCCGACATCTCCGTCCAGCTGGTGCCGCCTCGCACCTTCTCGCTGGAAGAGGCGCTGGAGTATATCGCCGACGACGAGCTGGTGGAGATTACTCCCAAGAACATCCGCCTGCGCAAGCGTCTGCTCAACGCCACCGACCGCAAGAAGGCTGCCGTCCGCGCCGGCCAGGTCAACAAATAAACGCTGGGGCTTATAACCGCCAATAAGAAAGGGCGTCGACCGCAATGGTCGGCGCCCTTTTTGGTGCAGGGGGGGTGTTCCTATAGTTTTGTCAACTGGGAAATGCTCTCCGTGCGACCGAATCGCGGCATGCTGACGCCAAGCCATTAGGCCGATGGGCTCCAATCTGTTCGGAGCGCTTCGACTAGGCGGCGTAGGGCACCCTGTCTCGCATTACCGCGTAGATGACCTTCAGCCTCTTTCGCGCCAGCGCCTTGAGCGCCTTGCCGTGCGGCATGCCCCGCTCCCGGCACCTGGTGTAGTAGTCGCCCCATCTCCCCTCTGTCCGGGTAAGGC
This sequence comes from uncultured Collinsella sp., assembly GCA_900553345.1. Taxonomy (GTDB): domain Bacteria; phylum Actinomycetota; class Coriobacteriia; order Coriobacteriales; family Coriobacteriaceae; genus Collinsella. The sequence goes on along the minus strand of USDE01000064.1, from coordinate 3,328 downwards.
AGTTGCACGAGAATATGAGCAGGTTCTTCAGCCTCTTGTTGCCTTGGCGCGATGCCGTCACCGAGGAGATCGAGGTCCCCGACTGGCGGTTGCGCGGCGCCAGGCCGCAGTACGACGCGAGCCTGTCGTGACTGGGGAAGTCTTCGATGTCGATGGAGATCGCAAGCTCGGAAGCGGTTTTGGGCCCGATGCCCGGCACCGTCAGGAGGCATCGGTAGGTATCGTCGCCCTCGAGCAGGGCGGAGATCTCCGCCGTGATCGCCTCGATCTCCGCCGAGTTCTCGGATATCCTGCGCGCGAGCAGCCTCACCGCCCGGTCCTCGGCGGCGACGACCGACGCATCCGGCCTTGTCGAGGAGGCCGTCGAGCGGACGAGGGCCTCGATCTTGCCGCGCGCCGCCCCACGCGTGAGCGCCGCCGCCCTGCGGGGCCCGGCGTCGGCTACCGACCAGGCCCCGCCGAGGGATGCCATGAGCCTCAGCTGGGGCCCGTCGGACAGGTCGACCAGCGCCTCGAAGGCGGGGCACGATTCCAGCAGGATGCTGCGCAGCCGGTTCTTATTCCTAGTGTTCTCGCAGGTCAGGAAGTTCCTCTGGGCGGCCAGCGCCCTCGCCGCCGCAATCGTCGGACCTGGGTCTCCGACCGGCAGGAGCGCGTCGGGGATGCCAAGCGCCGTCTTCGCGATGACCATCGCGTCCCGCTCGTCGGTCTTGGCGTCGCCGGCGAAGAGCCTGGCGGCCCCGTGCGCCGCGAGTCCCGGCAGGTACGCCGCCGACATCCCGGCCGCCCTGGCGCGGGCGAGCGCGAGGGCGCCTATGTTGCGCGACTGGTCGACGACCACGAGCGCGTCGGGGAAGCGGCCGAACAGCGAGTCCAGGTCGTCTTCCCTGTTCGCGACGGGGGCGCTCAGCAGTATCTCGCCGTCCCGGGTCGCGACGCATGCCCAGTGGGACGATTTCCCGACATCGAGCCCGATGACGGCTTCCGGCATTCTAGGTGGTGCCACGGTGTTATCCTCCAATCGGTAGGCCGATCGGAACCCCTCCCCGCGACACCCACATTACCTGGCCGTGGCGCTTGCGCCCGGCAGTTTCCTATCAGTCGTCCGGAGCGGCGAGCGCCCCCGGTGGCAACACCCCCCGGGCCCTCTACGGGGCAGGGGCAGACGGCCATCCGGAGGCGCCCGATCGGCGGCCCCTCGGGGCTTGCCCGTATCGTAGGCAATGCGCCGAATGCTCGCCATCGAAATTTATCGATGGCCTATTTCAGACTGTAATGGGGCAGGTTCGTTTGCGCAGCCACAAAGGTGCTTGGCATCTTTGTGGCGGATAGCTGCTAAGCGGTGGGGAGTCCCGGCGTGTTAGCCGGCTGCTGCGGCTTGAGGTGGGCATTGCGCCAGATGATCTGGATGATGTAGCCGAGCATAAAGACAAAGGCTACACCGCTGATTAAGTCACCTACGAGGGGGATTGCCGTAAGCGCGCCCGCGGCGATGCCACCCACGGCTGCCATGGCGTAGCGGTTTTGGCTGTGTCCGACCATGCGGACGATCGCGCACCCCGCAAAGGCACTCGACACCAATGCGATGCCGATAACGCCGCACAAGAGGGTTCCGGCAAGCGACAGACCAGCGATAGAGATAATTAGCAGTAGGACGGCGGGGACGATAGCAATCGTGCCCAGAAGACCGCTCACCCACAGGGGCATGGGGCGCTGGTGGAGCATACCGGCGGCGCTGGCAGTCGCACGCGGAAAGACGAGCTCGAGCAGCAGAGCGACAAAGCAGGTCGAGAGTGCCGCGGCGACGATACCGCCGATGACATCGTTAACGGTGGAAGTATCCTCGTTCTCGGTGCGGTCGATCTTGAGTGCGCCGACCTCGGCTCCCGCGGCGCGCTCGGGGTCCTCGGAGACGTGCGCGTTCACGGTGCCGGTGATGTGGGCGTTCTTGCCCAGGATGAGCTTGTCGGCCCAAACCTCGACATCGCCATCGACGGTGCCGTCGATGGTTACCGTATCGCCCGCGAGCGCTGCCGACTTGGTGGAGCCTCGCAAGGCAACCGTTTCGCCTATCGCGTAGAAACAGTTAGCGGTGCTGTCGGAATTGAGAACGACATGCTGGCCAGCAACGGTCACGCTGCCATCAACCGTGGTCTTGGCAATGTCGATGGTGCGTGCCGCCAGACGGACGGCGCCGCCCACTGTGCAGTCGCGAATTGAGAGGGTATCGCCCGCGGCGATGATATCGCGGTCGATGGACGTATCGTCCAAGTTGAGGGCCTGACCGGCCCAGTACAGGTCGCCTTCGACGCCGGACGGATTGGCGTCATTGTCGGTCGCAAGTACGTTGCCTGCGGTGTCCGTGCCGGCGAACGACGCCGTGGGAAGCACGGTGATCGCCAGCGCGATGAGCGCGAATGCCATAAGCAGGCACCGACGCATCTTGTGTGACGGCGCCGCCGCGGTTTGATTGAAAGCCATGGTTGATCCTTTTGTTAGGTGTTCGGCATATACCTAACAGGGTACCCAACGTACGAGCGCTCTAAAAGAACCTCTCGGTTGCATTTCGAGGTAAAAGGCCACGCCAACTACTTTTTACGATGCAAAAAGCGGGCGATGTCTTCCTCGGTAGGGCTTTTGATGTCAAAGCGCAGCGAAAGCCAGCGCAGTCCCATGGTCACCGCGACGCACACGATGAGCGCGGTAACGTTGGTGACAAGGCCGCTCATGACAAGGCACACGTAACTTGCCGATCCGGCGATGGCCGCGATGGCGTAGAAGTTGGTGCGCTGGAAAATGCCTGGCACCACGCCCATAAAGCCGTCGCGCAGCATGCCACCGCCCACTGCGGTGAAAAAGCCCATCATGATGCAAACCGCCGGCGCAAATCCGTAGACCAGGGCCTTGTCCGCACCGGTGGCGGCGTAGATGCCGACCGAGATGATGTCGAGCAGGGGAATGAGCTTGTCGGGCTTATCGACGATTGCCGGGAAGATGTAGATGATAGCCGCCGTGGCAATGGAGAGCGGCAGGGCCATGGGCTGGTTGAGAATGTAGACGTTGCCCACCTGGAGCGTCATGTCGCGCAAAAGACCGCCGCCCAGGCCGCAAACCACAGCAAGCGCGACTGCGCCCACCAGGTCGAGCTTGTGCTCGCGCGCGACCAACACGCCCGAGATCGAGGCCGCGACAACGGCGAACATCTCGAGCCAAAACGGAATGGCGACCATGGCATCCGATGCATGTGAGGTAATGGTCATAGCGTCGACGACGGGCAAGATGGGGTCCTTTGGATTACGGATTTGGACAATGCCCGTACATAGTACAT
>USDE01000063.1 GCA_900553345.1 uncultured Collinsella sp. | reverse complement strand
GCCCGCCGCTCCGTCAAGGACGGCGGGCATTGCTTTATTATTTCAGCCAACGTACGTCATGGCAATATCCGGTAGGTCGCAGGGCGCTTCGCGGGCGGGCCAGGCTCTATCTGAACGACTTTGCGAAGCAACCGGAGTGAAGATAAAGCCTGGCCCGCCCGCGAAGCGCCACAGAGACCGCAGGGACGGGAGCAGCTATACTACTCTCAGTAGTTAAGGGTCGCGGAAACGCCGCGTCGCCGCTCTCAACAGGAGGTCTTTGTTTATGGCAGATCAAAAGCCGGTTGTCGGGATCATCATGGGTTCCAAGTCCGATCTGGGCGTTATGGAAGGCTGCACCGCCGAGCTCGAGGCGCTTGGTGTGCCCTATGAGCTCGTCATTGCGAGCGCACACCGCACGCCGGCGAAGGTCCACGAGTGGGCCTCGACTGCTGCCGATCGCGGTATCAAAGTAATTATCGCCGCCGCCGGCAAGGCCGCTCACCTGGGTGGTGTCGTGGCTGCCTTTACGCCGCTGCCGGTTATCGGCGTGCCTATGAAGACGAGTGACCTGGGCGGTATGGACTCGCTGCTGTCGATGGTGCAGATGCCTTCGGGCGTGCCCGTGGCCTGCGTTGCCATCAACGGCGCCAAGAACGCCGCCATCTATGCCACGCAGATTCTGGGTGCTTGCGACCCCGAGTACCGCAAGGTTATCGAGAAAATGAAGCAGGAGATGGCCGACGCCTAAGCGGCTTGCCATTCCGCTGTAATCATAGGGAGAGTCATGTCCGACTATCAGGGAAAACGTTTCTCGGCTTCTCAGATCCCCGATCCATCCAAGGCGGGATCGGCCCGCTCCATGCAGCAGGGTCGGGCATCCTCTCCTCAACAGGCTCGTGCGCCGCGCCCCGTAACGCCGACGTCCCATCGCCGTCAGGATACGCCGGCTGCGTATCGCCCCTCGTCATATGGCACGGCAAAGAAGCAGACCCGGACGACGAGGCAACCGAGCGGCGCTCCGTCCAGCTACACCGAGCCGCCGCGCAAGAAACGCCGCTCCATCATCCCCATTCTGCTCATCATCGTGGGCATCGGTCTGATTGTCGCCGCCGCCGCCATCTTTATCAATGCTCAGATTGGCTATAAGCAGGCGAGCGATTCATACCAGAAAATCGAGAAGCAATATGTAAGCGATAAGGACGCTAGCGGCGTGCCGATTATCGACTTCGATGCGCTTGCTCAGACAAACCCCGAGATTGTGGGTTGGATTTACGTGCCGGGAACCAACATCAACTATCCCGTGGTGCAGACCAACAACAACTCCAAATACCTCAACACGCTGTTCGACGGTACGGCCAATGCGTCCGGGGCCATTTTCCTGGATAGCGATGACACCGCGCCGGGAATGGTTGACCAGCAGACCACGATCTACGGCCACCACATGAATGACGGGTCGATGTTCAACGTGATTTCGGACACCACCGACCAAGCGACATTCGATAGCATCGAGTACGTGTATTACATCACGCGCGATGCAACGTATAAGCTGCGACCGCTGGCGACCAAGGTCGTCGAGGACACGTATGCCAAGGCGCGCACGCCCAACTTTGAAGGCGATGACGGACTGAAGAGCTATCTGTCCGAGATGCTCGACGGTGCTTCTGCCGTGGCGAGCGACGCCACCGAGCGTGCCGCTTCGGCAACCAAGGTCGTAACGCTTGTGACCTGCCGTTCGCTGTCATTTAGCAATACGCGCGCCGTCATGGTGCTCACGCCGGTCGAGGAATAAAGTGTCCGGGCCCCGTCCCAAAAAGACTACCCTGGAAATCAAAAGGAGAAATGATGCTTGAAAGTGGCAAATCGATGCCTTCGGTTGATGCTTGGCTGCGCGAAGCCAAGGCCGATGTTTCGGCGGCTGATTGTGGGATGTACCTGACACACAACGGCGTGGTGCGTGCGACGCCTAAGTCCGAGGTGCGTGGGGTCGAGACAGATGGTGTGGCGCCTGGACATAAGGTGGGCGGCATGGTGTTCGGCTTCGATGCCGATAAGGTGCAGGCCGCTATCGAGGCGACGCGCACGATGCCGGGTATCGGCTATGTGCGTGTGTGGCTGGCGAGTGGCGAGCTTACCGTGGGCGACGACATCATGCTCGTGCTCATTGGCGGGGACATTCGCCCGCATGTCGTCGATGCGCTGCAGGCGCTCGTCGGTACCATCAAAAATGAGTGTGTGAGCGAGGTCGAGCGCGAGGCGTAAGGCCGGCAGCAGCACTCGCCAACAAAAAGCCCGCTGGCAGTTCAATCTGAACTGCCTCCCATTTCTTGGACATGAGAAATGGGAGGCTTTCTTTATGCGCGTTGATTTGAGGGTGAAGCATGATGTCGAGGCCAGGAAGGCGGCCATAGGGCTCTTCGAGCTCGGGCACGGGTATAAATCTGCCGCGATCGCCCTTTCGCTTCCCGCGGAAGCCGTGAGAAGATGGCAGGAGATATACCGCGCGTTCGGGAGCGAGGTGCTGCTGCGCATGGACGGAAAGCAGGGCAGGTACACATACGAGCAGAAGGTCGCCGCCGCCTCCGCCGTCGTCGACGGCGGCATGACGAAGACCGAGGCGATGGCGGCGTTCGGCATAATGTCGATGTCGCCGCTCAAGAAGTGGTGCGCGCTATACCGCCGGGGCGGCGCGGAGGCCCTGCGCCCGAGGCCCAAGGGCCGGCCGAGCGGTTCCAGGGCGAGGCCGCGGACCCGCGAGGAGGAGCTCGAGGAGCGGTGCCGTAGGCTCGAGGCCGAGGTGGCCTACCTAAAAAAATTACGCGCCCTGGTCGAGAGGGACGGGCTCTGACCAGGGCGAAGGCCGAAGCGGTCGCGGCCCTGCGCGCCGAGGGGCACGCGCTCGGGCACCTGCTCGCATGCGCCGAGCTCAAGCGGTCGACCTACTACTACGCCCTCGCGCACCCGCCGAGGCCCACGCGCGCCGAGCTCCGGGAGGCGGCCGCCGAGATCTTCTCGCGCACCGCCAACGGCTGCGGGCACCGGCAGATAGCGATGTGCCTCAGGGCGGAAGAGGGGGCCGTGATAGCCGACAAGACCGTGCTCAAGATGATGCGCGAGATGGGGATTCGCTGCGGCATCAGACGCGAGACGGCCTACCACAGGTACAACTCGTACAAGGGCGTCGTCGGCAGGACGTTCGAGAACGTGATCGCGAGGGATTTCGACGCCGGGGCCCCGTGGCAGAAGCTGGGGACGGACGTCACCGAGTTCAAGGTGGCCGGCGGCAAGGCCTACTGGGCCCCGACGCTGGACTTCTGCACCAAGGAGATCGTGGCGAGCGACATATCGACCACGCCCGACATGGCCCAGCAGGCGAGGATGCTCGACGAGCTACTGTCCAAGATCCCCGAGGGCGCCGCCCCGACCATGCACTCGGACCAGGGCTGGCAGTACCAGCACGCCTCGTACACATCCAGGCTCGAGGCCGCCGGCATCGTCCAGAGCATGTCCAGGAAGGCGAACTGCATCGACAATGCCGCCACCGAGCAGCTCTTCGGCCACGTCAAGGACGAGTTCTACAGGGGCCGCGAGTGGAAGACGTTCGAGGATTTCAAACGCGACCTGGAGGAATACATAGTCCACTGGAACACGAGCCGGAGGCAGGTAAGATTGAAGGGCCTGACCCCGGAGGAGTACCGGAATCAGGCCCTCGCGGCCTAGTCGCTATTTAGGGCGTCCAAGATTTGGGGCGCAGTTCAATCAGTCTGCCAGTGGGCTTTTCTGTGCGTTGAAAAATCTCGGCATTGCGTGGCGCTACACGCGCGTCGCATCCTTGGGGCTCATGGTCATACTCTGGAAGCGGTTCTCCATGTAGTCGTTATCAAAATACTTGCCGTAGAACTGCGCGACGGGAATATCCGGCTCCGTGCCGTTGACGCGCTGGTACCAGTAGTCGAGCGACTGCAGCGTCATGACGCCGTCGACCAGCATAATGACGGTAAAGATGACGGTAGCCGAGTAGCGACTCTTCCACGGAATCATGTTGATGAGCTTGAGCAGCCTCGGCAGCAGCAGCTTGATCCAGATAAGGCCACCCAGGCCCCACAGGCAGGCAAAGCCCGTGCAGGTGCGTCCGCCCGTAAGGACGGCGAGTGGATCGGGCATGCCAAAGAGCTTCATATGCGAGTAGCTCCACGAGACCACACCGAACGAGGTTTGCATAAACCAGCCCACGAACACCTCAAAGCTCGCGCCGAGCACAGCGCTTACCAGGAAAATGATGATGGGGTTCTTTTTATAGAAGCGGTTGAGCACCATGGTCATGAGTACGGCGCCAAAGCCATAGATGGGGCTGAAGGGACCAAACAGCATGCCGGCGCGGTCCTGGTAGACGCCTGGGTCGTCGACCGTCATGTGCCAGATGTCCTCGGCGATCAGGCCGAGCACGCAGCAGACGAGGAATACCCAGAACAGGTTGAAGTAGTTGAGCTTGATGTAGCCCTCGCCGGTTTCATCGCGGCCGAGCATGCCCTCGGCGGCGGCGTCGCGGTCGAGCATCTCCTGCAGGCGGCGCTGCAGTTCGCGCTCCTGGCGAAGCGTAGGATCGACGGTGGCTGAAAGCGCGATGAGGATACCGAGCTGAATCGCGGGACGAAGCAAGAAGAGCCCGATGCCCTGGAGCATCACGTCGACCAAAAGCTCGACGACGGTAAATGCGATAAGGATATAGGACAGGCGTGCGGCGTTGCGGCGCTGGTTCTTAATGAGGTCAAGGCCAAAGATGATCAAGATGACCGCGCTCGCCGCCGAGAGCATGATGCCGGCGACGATAAGGCCGACCGCGACGAGCGTGTTGTCGCCGAGTTTGGCGGCGGCGTTGCCGTTGATGAGCGCGGTGATGACCTGCCACATAAAGGCGGCGACCGACGGGAGCGTGCCCACGCCGGACAGGATGCACAGGACGGCATACACCTTAATGATGAGGGGGATCTTCTTGACCTCCGTGGCGCTGGGGACGCCGGGGTCGAGTTCGTTTCGATCCATACAGAACCTTTCTCGTTTTGTCCTAGGTTACAAGGATACGCCGCCGACCTGCTAAAAGACAGGACGAACGTCCCAATTGCAGCAATGTAAGCCCTAACGGTAGGCGAGACGCGTCGCGACGGAAGCATACAGGATCGTTGTCCCCGCGGGCGAGTTTCCCAATAAAATGTTTGGTCGCAAAACTGATTATAAGCTCGGTGGGCTTTTAAAAAGCGCTGCTCATGCGCGGGAGTGCTTGTCTTGCCGTGCGTATAATAGGGCAGGTAACGCCAAATAACGAGGCTCTGAGGGGATGCCATGTCTCAAGAAACCATCCGCGCGGCCGAGCGTGCCACGGGACAGGTGACGACCATGTCGACGTATGATCCGGACTCCGACCAGCTGCATGAGGAATGCGGCATCTTTGGTGTGTGGGCACCCGATCGCGATGTGGCTCGACTGACGTACTTTGGTCTGCGCGCGTTGCAGCATCGCGGCCAGGAATCAGCGGGAATCGCCGTGGGCGATGGCGGCACGGTTATGGTTCGTAAAGACCTGGGACTGCTCGATCGCGTGTTCTCCAACGCTGACCTGTCGACGCTCTCCGGCCAGCTGGCCGTGGGCCACGTGCGCTATGGCACCGCCGGCGCCAAGAGTTGGGAAGCCTCGCAGCCGCATCTTTCTACCATCAACAGCGTCATCATCGCGCTTGCTCACAACGGCACTCTGGTCAACACCGACGAGCTGCGCCGTCAGCTGATCGAGCTGGGCGTGCCGTTCCTCTCCAATTCGGATTCCGAGGTCGCGACCAAGCTTATCGGCTACTTTACCCAGCGTACGGGCCACCTGCGCGAGGGCATTCGCAAGACCATGGAGCTCGTGCGCGGCGGCTACGCCATGACGCTCATCAACGAGCAGGCACTCTACGCTTTCCGCGACCCGCACGGCATTCGTCCGCTGGTGCTGGGCAAGCTCGTGGACGAGGGCCTGGACCAGGCCGACGCAGCTTCTGTTTCGCAGCTGCCCTCGCAAGACGGAGCCTCGACGGCCGACTCCGCCGTCCATATCACGCGCGCCGGCGGCTGGGTCGTTGCCTCCGAGACGTGCGCACTCGATATCGTGGGTGCCGAGTATGTCCGTGATGTCCGTCCCGGCGAGATCTTGCGCATCAGCGCCGAGGGCCTGGTGTCCGAGCAGGGTGTGCCCGCAGCCGAAGAGCCCGCCAACTGCATCTTTGAGCAGGTCTACTTTGCCCGCCCCGACTCCATCATGAACGGCAAGAGCGTCTACGCCTGCCGTTACGACATGGGTCGTCAGCTGGCACACGAAGAGCCCGTCGAGGCCGATCTGGTCATCGGCGTGCCCGACTCCGGTCTGCCGCCCGCGGAGGGCTATTCGCACGAGAGCGGCATTCCCTTTGGCGAGGGCCTCATCAAGAATCGCTATGTGGGCCGTACGTTTATCGAGCCCACGCAGGAGCTGCGCGCCATGGGCGTGCGCATGAAGCTCAACCCGCTGCGTGACAACATCGAGGGCAAGCGCCTGGTCGTGATCGACGACTCCATCGTACGCGGCACCACCATGGTGCAGCTCGTCAAGATGCTGCGCAATGCCGGCGCCAAGGAGATTCACATCCGCATCAACTCGCCCGAGGTCATCTGGCCGTGCTTCTACGGTATCGATACCGACGTGCAGTCGCAGCTCATCAGCGCCAACAAGACGGTCGAGGAGATCTGCGAGTATATCGGCGCCGATTCGCTGGCCTTCCTTTCGGTTGAGGGCCTGCTGAAGGTCATGCCCAAGGGCGGCTACTGCGATGCGTGCTTTACCGGCCGTTATCCCGTGGCGATTCCCGAGAGCTTTGGCCGCGACAAGTTCATGGAGGGCTTTAAGCCCCGCAACCTGGATAAGCCGCTGCACTTTGACGACGACGCCGTGGTCGAGAAATACGACGACCGCAGCTGGGAAGAGAAGCACGGCGAGGCCTAAAACCTGCCATTTGGGGACAGGTTTATTTTGGTAGGTTTTACCTGCTGTTTTGTTGATTGAGCGGCGCGCGTTGTCAGGATGCGCGCCGAAATGAACGCAACTATGAGCACCGTTTGGCGCCCGGGCGGCGGACGGTAGTGGGAGAGGAAGGCTCAGATGAGCGACAGCAAGCATGTGACGTATGAGGATGCCGGCGTCGATACCGCCGAGGGTGGCCGCGCCGTCGACGCTATTAAGCAAATGGTTAAGGACACCAACCGCCCCGAGGTCATCGGCGGTATTGGTGGCTTTGGTGGCCTGTTCTCGGCCGCCGCACTTAAGGATATGGAAGACCCGATCCTGATCAGCGGTACCGACGGCGTGGGCACCAAGCTCGTGCTCGCCCAGATCATGGACCGTCACGAGACGGTGGGCCAGGACCTGGTCGCCATGTGCGTCAACGACATTTTGGCTTCGGGCGCCGAGCCGCTGTTCTTCCTGGACTACGTTGCCATCGGCCACATTGAGGCCGAGCACATGGCAAAGATCATCAAGGGCGTGGCCGATGGCTGCAAGCTCGCGGGCTGCGCGCT
>USDE01000062.1 GCA_900553345.1 uncultured Collinsella sp. | reverse complement strand
CGACGGGCGCCGCTATTCGGACGGCCTGCACCAGGCCATCGAGGCCAAGGAGCACGTGAAGGTCGAGGCTGCGACGCAGACCTTTGCAACGATCACGCTGCAGAACTATTTCCGCATGTACCACAAGCTGGCCGGTATGACCGGTACGGCCGAAACCGAGGCTTCGGAGTTCTGGAGCATCTACAAACTCGACGTCGTGGTGATCCCGACGAACCGCCCGGTGATCCGCGACGACCGCCAGGATTTGATTTACAAGACCAAGCGTGAGAAATACAACGCCGTGATCGAGGAGATCGTGAAGCTGGTCGAGGCGGGACGCCCCGTACTGGTGGGCACCACCTCGGTCGAGATTTCGGAGTTGCTGAGCCGCATGCTCAAGCTCCGCAACATCAACGAGGAGTACATCCTCAACCGCACCAAGGACATCGCTAAGCTTGAGGGCGAGATTGCCGAGCTTGAGGAGATCCTCTCCAGCGAGGAGAACATCAAGAAGGTCATCAGCGACGAGCTGGCCGCGGTCAACAAGAAGTATGTGATGCCGCGCCGCACGGGCAGGATCGAGCCCCATGAGGTTATCGAAGTAAGCTTGGAGCCCGAGGTCGAGGAGTACCCGGTCACCATCATGCTCTCGCGCGATGGCTACCTCAAAAAGATGACGGACCGCGTGCTCAAGAAGGCAACCACGCTCAAGTACAAGGACGGCGACAAACCCTTTATCGAGTTTCCGTCCTCCAACACCCACGAGCTGCTGGTCTTTACCAACAAGAGCCAGGTGTACAAGTGCAAGGTTGCGGCATTTGAGGACACCAAGTCGGCCCAGCTGGGCTCGTACCTGCCGACCGATCTTGAGATGGAACCCGACGAGAGTGTCATCTGGGTCATCGACCCCGATGACTACAAGGCCGACGTGCTGTTCGTCTTTGAGAACGGCCGTGTGGTGCGCGTCGCACTTTCTGGATATGTCACCAAGACCAACCGCAAGCGCCTGAAGAACGCCATCTATGGCGGCAGCAAGCTGCTGTATGCCCAGGTGCTCAAGGAAGATCGCGACATCGCGCTGGTCTCGAGCGACTACCGTCTGATGAACTTCAACACGTCGCTGCTCAAAACCAAGACGACCACCAACACGCAGGGCATCCAGGCCTTTACCGCCAAGAAGGGCCGCTCGGTCACCACCGTCGGCACGACCGAAGAAATCCTTGGCGCCGGCGTCTCGGCCGAGAAGTTTACCGCGCAGAGCCTCCCCTCTGCCGGTGCCCTCATGAAAGAAAACGACATGCCGAGCTTGTTTGACTAGGTACCACGGCAACGAGATCGTTAGATACTTCTCAAAGCGACGAGGCCCGGAACGCAACGGCATTGCGCCCGGGGCTCGTCGTTTTTCTTCTCAACTATTTTTTAACGCAGATAAATTGATTTCTGCTTATTTTTCTGCGTAAAAAAATGTCAGCGTCACTGCTACGATGCCCTTTGGCCAGTCGTTAGCAAAACTTGCAAAAGTTAGCAAAACTTGCAAAAATTAGCAAAACATGCAAAGGAGCTACCATGGAGTACAGCAAGAACCCCTTTACCCCGACGTTCGGAAGCGTCCCTCCCTTTCTAGCGGGTCGCGAGCATATCCTGCGTGACATCAACCGTGGCTTTATCAACGGCCCGGGAGATCCCAACCTGTCGACCATTTTTACTGGCGCAAGGGGAACGGGCAAGACGGCGCTTCTCTCGCTCCTTTCAGAAACGGCGCTTGAACACGACTGGATCGCAGCAAATGTCTCCGCCATGCCAGGCATGCTCGAAGATATTATCGAGCGAACCAAAGAAGCCGCAGATAGCTACCTCTCACAGCCTCACGCGCGCATAAACGGTGTTCAAATTGGCCCAGTGGGCATCGATTGGACATATGCTCAAGAGGCTCAGGGCAACTGGCGCACGCGCATGAATGGCATCTTTAAGCAACTCGAAAAACATGACATCGGACTTCTCATCACCATCGATGAAGTCACCGTCGATCTCGAAGAAATGCTTCAATTTGCCTCTGTTTACCAGCACTTTGTACGCGAAGGTAAAAAAGTTGCCCTACTCATGGCAGGACTGCCCTACAAAGTATCGGCGTTGCTGCGTAACGATTCCGTCTCGTTTCTCAGGCGTTCCCAATATCATCAGTTGGGACGAATCACTGACGTTGAAATTGCAAACGCATTCCGCAAAACCGTTGAGGCCGGAGGCCGCTCAATCACGCCAGAAGCGCTCGAGGATGCCGTGAAGGCCGTCGACGGATTCCCCTACATGATGCAGCTCGTCGGATATCGCACATGGGATGTTTCGGAGAACTCGCCCAAAATCAGCGCACCTGATGTCCAGCAGGGTTCTCTGCTTGCCCGTATGGAGCTGCGCGATCGAATTCTCGAAACGACCTATCGGGAGCTTTCCGATAAAGACATTGAGTTTTTGCTCGCGATGCTGCCCGATTCTGGCCCCAGCAGGGTCTCGGAGATAGCCAAACGCATGGGCGTTGCCAGCAACTATGCAAGCCAATATAAACGCCGTCTCCTCGAGGACGGCGTCATCGGGGAACGTGGACGTGGACTCGTTGGCTTTGACATCCCCGCGTTCAGGGAGTTCCTGAGCGAGAAAGTCTCCTAGCACGCGGAGATTGTCCACAAGGGCAACGGTGCATGGCAATCAACGATTCACCCGGCAAGGACGGCAAGTACTTCCGCCAACGCTGATTGCCATGCGTTCTTCTTGTCCTTAGGCGAGCTTGCGGGCGAGCTCTCGCACCTCTTCCAACTTGGGCGAGGATGCCATGCTGTCGCGCTCGGTCATACCGCTGATGGTGACAATGCCCAGGTCCTCCCACTTGCAGTATGCGCATGTGGACTTGTACATAGCGATCGCCGCATCATAGACGCCCTCGCTGTGGCTATCGAGCAAAAGGGCCGTCTTGGTGAACGGGAAGCCCGTAGCACCGAAGGCGTACAGGCGGTCGATAGCGGCCTTCTCCTGCGCAGTGATATCAAACCAGTAAATAGGCGAAGCGAAGACAACCATATCGGCGCCTTTCAGCGACTCGATCACGTCGGCCATGTCATCCTTCTGCACGCAAGTGCCCTCATGGGTAAAGCAGTACTGGCATCCCAGACAACCAGCGATCTTTTTGCCGGCAACGCGGACGACCTCGACCGTATTGCCGCCCTCGCGCGCGGTCTCGGCAAACGCCTCGACCATGGTGTCGGTATTGGCTCCCTTGCGCGGGCTACCACTCAATACAACGATATTCATAGGATTCCCTCTCCCTCATGCTACAGGCGCGCAGCATGTTTTCTTGTAACCAAAACGAATGGAGTTAATCAATCGCCTCGTTTCAGCTACTCCCACTCTTTAGAAGAATCGTTGCTGGAGACTTGGCATTGAATCAAGGTGCGCCTTATTTCAGATATTCCTCAAAGAATGCCTTCAGCTTTCCAAACGGAATGATGTCCATCTGATCGTAAAGGTCGGTGTGGCTGGCACCAGGGATAATGAACAATTCCTTGTTGTCCCCCGTCAGCTTGCCGTACGCGGTTTCGCTGAAATAGCGGGAGTGCGCCTTCTCGCCATGCACCAGCAACACAGCGGAGCGAATTTCGCTGCTATATTGCAAAATCGGCATATTCAAAAAGGACAGCGAGGACGTCACATTCCAGCCACCGTTTGAGTTCAGGCTGCGGGGATGGTAGCCTCGAGGAGTCTTGTAGTAGGCAAAATAGTCCTTCACGAACTGCGGCGCATCCTCCGGTAGTGGATCGACTACGCCGCCCGCCAGCGCATAATTGCCGTTTTTATAGTCCTCGATGCGCTGCGCGTTCAGCGCTTTCCGCTTATCAAAGCGTGCCTGCTCGGAATCCTCGGCGTCAAAATAGCCGTTTGCGGTCACGCGGGTCATGTCGTACATGGTCATAGCAGCAGTGGCCTTGATACGGGTATCGATGGCCGCGGCGTTAATCGCCATGCCACCCCAACCGCAGATACCGATGATGCCGATACGCTCCGGGTCGACACTTTCCTGCACAGAGAGGAAATCCACCGCTGCGCAGAAGTCCTCGGTGTTGATGTCCGGCGATGCTACATAGCGGGGCGTGCCGCCGCTCTCGCCGGTATAGGACGGGTCAAAGGCAATTGCAAAAAAGCCCAGCTCCGCCATTTTCTGCGCGTACAGACCGGAGGACTGCTCCTTCACCGCGCCAAAAGGGCCGCTGACGGCGATGGCGGGCAGCTTGCCTTCCGCGTTCTTAGGCACGTAGACGTCAGCCACCAGCGTGATGCCGTATCAGTTATGGAAGGTCGCCTTGCTGTGCTCAACCTTGTCGCTTTTGGGGAATACTTTGTCCCATTCCTGCGTCAGATTCAACTGTTCCATACCTAAACCTCCTTGTCAGTCGCTTTAAGGTATTGCTCGTCGTCCACGGGCTCCAACCACTCGTTGGAGGCCTCCTCGCCCGGAACCTCCACCGCGAGATGGGAGAACCAGCTGTCGGGCGCCGCACCGTGCCAGTGCTTTACGCCTGCGGGAATATTTACTACATCGCCGGGGCACAGCTCCTGTGCCGGTTTGCCCCATTCCTGGTAAAACCCTCGGCCAGCCACGCAGACGAGGATCTGCCCGCCGCCGCTTTTGGCGTGATGGGTGTGCCAGTTGTTGCGGCAGCCGGGCTCAAACGTCACGTTGTAAACGCCGACTTGCTCGGTGGAAAGGGGTGAGAGGTAGCTTTGACCGATAAAGTACTTCGCAAATGCGTCGTTGGGGGCACCGATGGGAAACGCCATCTCGTTTTGGTGCTGCGCCTTTGCGTCGGCAGCGTCTTCGTCCGCCCAGACCTCCTTCGCCATGCGAAAGGCCGCCCATGCCTTGGGCCAGCCTGCGTAAAACGCCGCGTGCGTAAGGATTTCTGCTATCTCCGTCCTGGTCACGCCATTGTTCTTTGCGGACATCAGATGGTATTGGAACGAGGAGTCCGTCAGTCCCTGCGCCATCAGGGCCACAACCGTCACCACGCTGCGATCTCGAAGGGAAAGCCCGTCTTCTCGGCTCCACACCTCGCCGAACAGCACATCGTCATTGAGCTGTGCAAATTTGGGGGCAAAGTCCCCCAAGGCATCTCTGCCCGCCGTCTGTTTAATTGCCATGATTGATTTCCTCCTGTCGATAATCCTGGACACAAATCTCTTTCCGCGCGGCCAAGCTGCCCGTCTAGATTCCCATGCCTATTCGTCGCGCCTGCCCCAGAGCAGGATGCCCGGCGATATCGCCCACACCGTTCACGCCGCCGGCGAAAACCGTTCCGGCAAGCGTGCGTCTTTGGCGAAAATCCCTTGCGCTCCCGATTTGTATTGACGAAAATAAACGTAATACCTAAACCTAACTTTAGGTCAAGGAGTAAATTCTAGATTTGTCCGGAGGGACCATGTATACAATCGGACAGGTGGCGGAGATGTTCGATCTGCCCGTTTCCACGCTACGTTATTACGACAAGCAGGGATTGTTCCCGGAATTGGAGCGGACGTCCGGCATTCGCCGATTCGGCGATACGGAACTCGAGGCGCTTCGGGTCATCGAATGCCTGAAGAAGGCCGGAATGGAGATCAAGGACATCCGGCTGTTCATGGAATGGTGTGCGGAGGGCCCATCGACATATCCCAAGCGCGAGGCCATGTTCGAGGAGCGGAAAGCCCACATGGAGTCGGAGATCGCGAAGATGAACCGCGCGCTGGACATGTTGAAGTTCAAATGCTGGTACTACGAGCAGGCGATTCAGGATGGCAACGAGGATAGACTGAAGGCGCTGATTCCCGACAATTTGCCGGAAGAGATCAAAGATACCTACGATAACGCCCACGCTCAATAATGCCGCCCGATGCTCAAGGGGCTTTGGCAAGGAGTCGTTTTAGGCAGACATGCAAAAAGAAAGCCTCCGAACCAGAAGGTTCGGAGGCCATTATTCCCGTTATTCCCATAGGCATAAGCGCATCTGCTCGCGATTGCCTATCGATGCTTTGCCTCGAGCGCGGCAGACACCGCATCGAGGAACTCCCGCACATGGTCGGCGGGGTGCGGCGAATGAAGCAGCCCGTAAGACACGAGACAGTCCCAATCGGTAGGGACGGTTTTGAGCATGGGGTGGACGTTGGCCCACAACGGCAGCGTCGCAAGCTCGAGGTCCTCGTTCGCGCCGCGATTGAACACCTCCGCCCGATATTGCGGGAAGTCTACGAGCGCGATTTGAGGATGATGCAAGAGTATCTCGTCGCGTACGCGGTCGATTTCGGCGTTCCAGCCCCGGCGCATAAGCATAAGACCGTGATTGTGGAGGTCGTCGAATGTGACGATGTCGCGTTTGGCGAGTTCGTTGTCGACGGGAACGGCGCACCAGAGCGGCTCGCGCGAAAGCTCGAGGCCCAGGCACCCGCGCTCTTTAAGAAAGGCATCGTCGAAAATACCTACCACGATATCCATGTCTTGCCCGAGGTTCGCCAAACCGCGCGCCGCCGAGGGTGTGTTTTCAAACGTGACCACCTGAAGGCTCATGCCAGGGCAACGTTCCTTCACCTTCGGCCACAGCTTCGTGAGCGGCGTGCTGGGCGTCATGAGCGACACTCCCACGCGGATGATGCGCTTCTCTCCACGCTCGGCGACGCGGGCGCGTGCGATTGATTCTTGAGAGTACTGCACGATATGGCGGGCGTCGGCGAGCAGCGACCTGCCTGCTCGCGTAAGCGAAAGCCCCTGATGCGATCGGTGGAACAGCGTAAGGCCTAGCCGCGACTCCAGCAGGTTCATCTGCTTGATGACAGCCGTGGGCGTGATGAAGGACTCTTGTGCCGCCTTGGAGAAGCTGCCCGCCTCCGCCACGCGGATGAAAGTGTCAAGCTGTGGGTTGTACATCGATCCTCCTGTCACGCATTATGTGCCGTATATACCCCATGGTTATATCCATCATTCCAACGTGAACTTCTCGCACGTCAGCAAACGCCGTAGCCTTGTATTCGAAAAGTCACCATTAAGGAGGAGACCGTGGAGTATCTGAAGCTCAACAACGACGTAGAGATGCCCATCGAAGGTTTGGGCACTTTCCTCATGACCCCGGCCGAGGCCGAAGCAGCCGCAACCGCCGCGCTCGCGGCTGGCTGCGAGCACATCGACACTGCCAACGCCTACATGAACGAGCGCGCCGTGGGCCGTGCCATCGCCAAGAGCGGCATCGCGCGCGACAAGATCTTCGTCTCCACCAAGCTCTGGCCGAGCGTCTACGACGCGGGCATGCCGGCGGTGGACGCCACGCTCCAGCGCCTGGGGCTCGACTACGTCGACATGCTCATCCTGCACCAGCCGGTAGGCGACTACCTGGCCGCGTGGCGCACGATGGAGGAGGCGTACCGTGCGGGCAAGGTGCGCGCCCTCGGCCTCTCCAACTTCCCGCAAGACAAGATCGCCAAGGTTATCAAGGTCGCCGACATCAAGCCGCAGCTCGTGACCGTTGAGTGCCACCCCTACCACGCCCAGCGCGACCTGCGCGCCTACCTCGCGCCGTACGGCACGGTGATCGAGGCGTGGTACC
>USDE01000061.1 GCA_900553345.1 uncultured Collinsella sp. | reverse complement strand
CGATGAGCTTAAGGGCAAACTTGAGCCAGGTCGTCCACTCGATCTTGGCCAGGGCGAGACCGCCCATGATGGCGCCGGAGGTCGGGGTGAACAGGTTCACAACGCCGATGGCAGAGGAGAAGATCATGACCATGACCTCGGGCGAGAAGCCGAGCTTAACAGCCAGCGGTCCCATGATAGGCATGGAGACGGTAGCCATACCAGAGGTCGAGGGGATCAGGAAGGACAGGCCGAAGTAGACCAGGAAGCTCATGGGAGCGAAGATCACGCCGGACAGGCCAGCCAGAGCATTGGCGGCAGCGTCGAGGACGTAGACGTCGAGGCCGGTGTTAGCCATGAGGACGGAGATACCACGTGCGAGGGCGATGACGAGAACAACGGACATCATGTCGGCAGCGCCGGTGATGAAGGTGTTAACGATCTGCTTCTCGGACAGGCCACCGATGATACCGATCAGGACGGCCATGAGGAAGAACCAGGTGGAAGCCTCGTCGAAGTACCACTGGCCAATGGGCAGGCCGGTGATCAGGGCAGACCAGCCCTGGACGACGGCGTTACCGTCGGCGTCGTAGACAGCGCCAGCGTCGAAGAAGTTGGCGACGCCCTCGTTGAGGTCGGCCAGCGGAATGAAGCCGACGATCATAACGACGAAGGTGAAGGCAAAGGCGATCAGAACACCCTTCTGACGACCGGTGAGCTTGACCTCATTGTGAACCTCGGAAGCAGCCTTGCCGTGAGCCTCTTCGGCGTCCTTGAGCTCCTGCATCGACAGGATGGTGGAACCCTTGTCAGCCTTGACCTTCTTGGCATAGCTCATGACGAAGAAGATGGACATGGCAGTGGTAACAATCCACAGGACGGCACCGAGGCCGATGATGATGGACTGGTTGACCTCAATGCCAACGCCGGTCAGAGCGTCGACGGCAGCGCCGACGGCGAACGGGTTAACCGTGGAGCCCAGGCAGCCGCAGCCAGCGCCAAGCAGGACGGTAGCGGCGCCGACCATCGGGTCGAAGCCAGCGGCCATCATGGTAGCGGCAAGCAGGGCGTAGAAGGGAACGGTCTCCTCGCACATACCATAGGTGGTACCACCGAGGGAGAAGATGAGCATCAGCACGGGAATGAGCATGATCTCGTTGCCCTTAAGCTTCTGCACCAGGACGGCGATGCCGTTGTCCAGGGCGCCGGTCTCGGTCATCATGCCGAGGAAGCCGCCCAGGATCATAACGAAGAGGCAGACGGGCAGAGCGTCAGCGAAGCCCTTAATCGGGGCGGTGCAGAAATCGCTCAGACGGGCGGCAGTAACCGCGCCGCCGGACGTGCCGGAGACGATAACGGTAATCACTGCAACAATTGCCAGCAGAGCAAGAAGAATGGTGAACGATGAAGGCATACCGCGCTTTTTCTTAGCGGTCTCAGTCATAGTTCTCATCCCCCCTTCATAAATCATTTACTGATCTCGCCCGAAGCGGCTCTTCCGTGCCGTGCCTGCCGCTCGATCGAGATTTTTACCAGATAAAGCCGCTCGGGGTGTTCAACAATACACCCCGAGCGAGATGCTAGATGCACTTACTTGAGCGTGGCGTACATGACGGCCTTGATGGTGTGCATGCGGTTCTCGGCCTCGTCGAAGACCTTGGAAGCGGGGCTCTCGAAGACCTCGTCGGTGACCTCCTGCTCGGTGATGCCGAACTGCTCGCACTTCTCGGCGCCAATCGTGGTGTTGGTGTCGTGGAAGCTGGGCAGGCAGTGCAGGAAGATGGCACCCGGGTTGGCCATAGCCATGACCTCGGAGGTGACACGATACGGGGTGAGCTGAGCGATGCGCTCGGCCCAGACCTCGTCAGGCTCGCCCATGGAGACCCAAATGTCGGTATAGAGTACGTCGGCACCGGTGACGCCGTCCTTGACGTCGGTGGTCAGCTTGATGGTGCAGCCGTTGGCCTCGGCGATGGGCTTGCAGGCCTCGATGACGTCGTCAGCGGGCATGCACTCCTCGGGGCCGCAGGCCACGAAGTTCATGCCAAGCTTGGAGCAGACAACCATGAGGGAGCGAGCAACGTTGTTCTTGCAGTCGCCCATGAAGACGAGGGTCTTGCCCTTGATGTCGTAGTTGAAGTTCTCCTGGACGGTCAGGATGTCGGCGAGCATCTGGGTGGGATGCCACTCAGTGGTCAGGCCGTTCCACACGGGCACGCCGGACTTAGCAGCGAGCTCCTCGACATCGTCCTGGGCAAAGCCACGGAACTCGATGCCGTCATACATGCGGCCGAGAACGCGGGCGGTGTCCTCGATGGACTCCTTCTTGCCCATCTGCGACGAACCCGGATCGAGGTAGGTGACACCCATGCCCAGATCCATGCCGCCGACCTCGAAGGCGCAGCGGGTACGAGTGGAGGTCTTCTGGAAGAGCAGAACGATGTTCTTGCCCTCGAGATAGCGGTGCGGAACGCCAGCGCGCTTCATGTCCTTGAAGTTCTTGGAGAGCTTGAGCAGGTACTCGATCTCCTCGGTGGTGAGGTCGAGGAGCTTGAGGAAGCTACGGCCGGAGAGGTTAACACCCATGGTTCGTTTCCTTTCGAAGAAATGAATTACGTAAGTAATTAGTGTTGCCCGTTTGACGGGCGAAACCGGTGCGGTTGTAGGGGGACCGCACCGGAAACGGAAAGACTTAGAGGTCCTCGCGCCAGAAGGGCATGCTCATGCAGCGCGGGCCGCCGCGGCCGCGGGAGAGCTCGGCGGAGGGCACGACGAGAAGGTCCAGGCCCTCCTTGTACAGCACGTCGTTGGTGACGGTGTTGCGGGCGTAGACGCAGATCTTGCCGGGCTCGACGCACAGGGTGTTGGAGCCGTCGTTCCACTGCTCGCGGGAGGCCGCGATCGGGTCGCCGCCGCCGCAGGGGATCAGCTTGACCTGGTCGACGCCGGTGGCGTCCTCCAGGACGTGCTCGAGGGTGTCCTCGATCAGGCGGATGTTCACGTCGCCCGGGTTCTTGCCGGCGGTCAGCTCGTAGACGCGCAGGGTGCCCATGATGGCGGGGTGGATCGTGAACTTATCGACGTCGATCTGGGTGAAGACCGTGTCGAGGTGCATGAAGGCGCGCGAGACCGGGATGTCGAAGGCAAGGATGCGCTCGACCTTGGAGTCGGAGTTCCAGAAGATGTTCTGGGCCATGATGTCGATAGCGGCGGCCTGGGTGCGCTGGGAGATGCCGACGGCGAGGGTCTTCTCGTTGATGTTCAGCACGTCGCCGCCCTCGGTGTGGAACTGGCAGTCGCGGCGGAAGTACAGGGAGACGTCCTTGTAGTCGGGGTGGTACTTGAAGATGTACTTGCCGTACAGGGTCTCGCGGTTGCGGGTGACCGAGTACATGCGGTTGAGGTTGACGCCCTCGCCGACGACCGCGAACGGGTCGCGGGTGAAGTAGAGGTTGGGCATCGGGTCGATGATCAGGTCGGACTCGGACTCGGAGTTGACCAGGGAGTCGAGGGTCGTGGACGCCGTGAGGGGCATGTCGATCTCGGCCTTGGTCATGCCGGCCATGGTCTTCTTGACGAACTCGAGGTTGTCCTCGATGGAGTCCAGCTTCTCGCGGACGATCTGCGGCATGTGCTGGCCGCGGATGCCGGCCTCGGCGATGTACTGGTCGGTGAACTCGGCGCGGGCGCCGGGGACCTGGTCGAACACCTCGGCGACGAGGTTCTCGAGGTAGAGCACCTCGACGCCCTGGTCCCTCAGGATCTGGGCGAAGGTGTCGTGCTCCTGCTGTGCGACCTCCAGGAACGGGACGTCGTCGAACAGGAGTCGCTCGAGCTCGTCGGGCGGCAGGTTGAGGAGCTCGTCGCCGGGACGGTGCAGGCAGACCTTCCTGAGCTTGCCGATCTCGGAAGGCACGTGCAGACCTTTCGTCATGGCCTCCTACCTTTCTTTCGGGCCCCTGTCAGGGCCGATTCGTTAGCGCCCCTCCGTGTGAGGCGTTATTGCTGACGACATATTTATATCCAAAATCAGTCCATACTTCCACCTTGCCCCCGAACGGTTTTATATGAGGGATGAACGGCATACACATATACTTCACGCATGGCACACTTTGATTTAATAAAGTTTATTTACGTGCTTAAACGCTTTTTTAACCGATAAATCAATTGAAACTAATCTTTGTTAAACCACCCTCAAATTGCATATTTCACGCAACGATATGAATAGAATTCGCAATTCTCGCTGTGTCTCAACCATTTTGATTTTTATTCAGAAAAAAGTGCGTCCTATTCATTTTTGACAAACAGATTACCGTTTACCAGACGTTGGATACCGTTCACCGGAAGCTCAGTATAAGGCCCATCGAATACCCGATCGATCTTGCGTCTCCATTTGTAACAACTTGACTTTTTCGGCAGCAAAGACAAACAGACCCGTTCCCCAAAAGGGAGCGGGTCTGCATTCGGTACACCTAGGGTCCAGCAAGGTTTAGGCCTTCGAGAACCTCAAGGGACTAGCGATCGAGCTCGGCCAGTGCCTCGCCCAGAAGCCTCAAGCCCTCGCGAAGAACATCTTCGCTCGCGCAGTAGCCCAGGCGCGCTCCGCAGGGAAGCTCAAAACGGCTACCGGGGACCAACAGCACTCCCCTCTCTGACAGCAGGCGCTTGCAGAACTCCTCGTCATCCTCGGGAATATCCAGCTGGATAAACGAGGTTGACACGCCCTGTGGGGCCGTCCAGGAAACGCGATGTTGCGTGTCGATCCAAGCTTGTGCGATATCGCGGTTACCAAACACGATCTTGCGGTTGCGCTCGAGAATCTTGTCCTTGTGCTCGAGCACGTAGGTCGCCAAAGCATCGTTAAACACGCCACCGCAGATCATGGTGTAGTCGCGGTAGGTGCGGATGCGGTTGGACACCTCTTCGTCGGCCACGACCCAGCCCACGCGGGCCGCGGGCGTCGAATAGGTCTTGGACACCGAGTTGGTGACAATGGCCCTCTCGTACACGTCTGCCATCGACATAAAGGACTCGGTGTTCTCGAGCGGCAGATACACCTCGTCGCACAGCACGTAGGCGCCCACCGAGCGGGCAATCTCGGCAATCTGCCCGAGCATATCGGCATTTAGCACCGTACCGATGGGGTTCGATGCGTTGTTGATGCAGATAAGCTTGGTGTTGGGGCGAACGAGGCGCTTGAGCTGTTCGATATCGGGTTTCCATCCGAGCTCCTCGCGAAGCTCCCAATACTCGACCTCGGCACCGAGCGTACGCGGAATCTCATAGAGCGGCGCATAGGTAGGCCACTCGGCAATCACATGATCGCCGGGCTCGACAACGGCCATGACGGCGTTGAGGTTGGCACCCGTGCACCCATTGGTCTGCAGAATGTGATCGGGATTGACCTCGCGACGATACAGCTTGGCGACCTCGGTCTTAAAGTCGGGCGAGCCCTCGATCCAGCCGTAATTCATCTTCTCGCGATCCAGGCGCTCGTAGAACGTGGCGCCGTCCTGCTCGTCAAGCGCTCGAAGCTCGCCCATGGTCAGCGATGAGACCGTCGACTGGGCAATGTCCCACGTAGCGCTCTTCTCCCAAACGTTGAGCCATTTCTCAACGCCAATTGTCTTGATATCCATGACTAAGCTCCAATCACTAGAACACGAGGATGATGCCGGCAAAGGTCATGGGAATCGAGATGATGCCCAAAAGGCAAAGAAGCCGACACCGTTGGGGTATCAACGTGACCGCCTCTAGACATAATGGACACCTTATCTGATGCTAATTTAGCTTATTAGACAAGAATGGGGCGGTGCGAAAAACCCGCACCGCCCCATTGGGAGACATCTAATGGCAGCTAGATGTTTGTATTAAGACCCGTACGGATCTTTGAAAACCTTAGAGGTCCTCGCGCCAGAAGGGCATGCTCATGCAGCGCGGGCCGCCGCGGCCGCGGGAGAGCTCGGCGGAGGGCACGACGAGAAGGTCCAGGCCCTCCTTGTACAGCACGTCGTTGGTGACGGTGTTGCGGGCGTAGACGCAGATCTTGCCGGGCTCGACGCACAGGGTGTTGGAGCCGTCGTTCCACTGCTCGCGGGAGGCCGCGATCGGGTCGCCGCCGCCGCAGGGGATCAGCTTGACCTGGTCGACGCCGGTGGCGTCCTCCAGGACGTGCTCGAGGGTGTCCTCGATCAGGCGGATGTTCACGTCGCCCGGGTTCTTGCCGGCGGTCAGCTCGTAGACGCGCAGGGTGCCCATGATGGCGGGGTGGATCGTGAACTTATCGACGTCGATCTGGGTGAAGACCGTGTCGAGGTGCATGAAGGCGCGCGAGACCGGGATGTCGAAGGCAAGGATGCGCTCGACCTTGGAGTCGGAGTTCCAGAAGATGTTCTGGGCCATGATGTCGATAGCGGCGGCCTGGGTGCGCTGGGAGATGCCGACGGCGAGGGTCTTCTCGTTGATGTTCAGCACGTCGCCGCCCTCGGTGTGGAACTGGCAGTCGCGGCGGAAGTACAGGGAGACGTCCTTGTAGTCGGGGTGGTACTTGAAGATGTACTTGCCGTACAGGGTCTCGCGGTTGCGGGTGACCGAGTACATGCGGTTGAGGTTGACGCCCTCGCCGACGACCGCGAACGGGTCGCGGGTGAAGTAGAGGTTGGGCATCGGGTCGATGATCAGGTCGGACTCGGACTCGGAGTTGACCAGGGAGTCGAGGGTCGTGGACGCCGTGAGGGGCATGTCGATCTCGGCCTTGGTCATGCCGGCCATGGTCTTCTTGACGAACTCGAGGTTGTCCTCGATGGAGTCCAGCTTCTCGCGGACGATCTGCGGCATGTGCTGGCCGCGGATGCCGGCCTCGGCGATGTACTGGTCGGTGAACTCGGCGCGGGCGCCGGGGACCTGGTCGAACACCTCGGCGACGAGGTTCTCGAGGTAGAGCACCTCGACGCCCTGGTCCCTCAGGATCTGGGCGAAGGTGTCGTGCTCCTGCTGTGCGACCTCCAGGAACGGGACGTCGTCGAACAGGAGTCGCTCGAGCTCGTCGGGCGGCAGGTTGAGGAGCTCGTCGCCGGGACGGTGCAGGCAGACCTTCCTGAGCTTGCCGATCTCGGAAGGCACGTGCAGACCTTTCGTCATGGCCTCCTACCTTTCTTTCGGGCCTTACTGGCCGAATGTATCAGCGCCCCTCCATATGGGACGCTGCTTGCTGACAGCTCTAGTTATATCCAAATTCCATTCGTAATGCTACCTCGCCCCCGAACGGTCAGCAAAGTACGATGAACGGTATATCGCATATGATTTCCCATGATGCACTTCAGTTTCGTAAAGCAGATTTTCCTAGGTAAACGTTATTTTTCTAGGAAATCAAGCTTGAACACTCAAAGTAATCCATGATTCAAAATTGCATAGTGAAAACGGTTTTCTGCATATATATGACGCTTGCCCTCGATTCGACCTACATTCGATTATATTCAGCTTGCTATCATTCTTATTCATACATTCTCACCAGTTGAGTGAGGATATAGATCGCTTGCTCAAATCACCGGACGTTAGTGCTTCGGCTTGTCAGCGTAAGAAGTAGGTAAAGATACCGTTCACGAGATACGTCCGTGCCGGCGGTCGACTAAATTGAGACAATAGTGAATTAGAGTTAGGCTACC
>USDE01000060.1 GCA_900553345.1 uncultured Collinsella sp. | reverse complement strand
TTTGTTAGGGAGGGTGCCGTGTCCGCATTTCCGTTCGACGCCGTTATCTTTGACATGGACGGCGTCATTGTCGATACCGAGTATTACTACTTGGGCGAGACTGCCGCGTTTGCCAAGGAGCTGGGGCTTAATCTGACTCAAGAGGAGCTGAATGGGCAGGTCGGTACCTCCCATCAGTTCTTCCTGCATATGCTGGTCGATTGGTTTGAGCGCGCCGGTAAGGGGCATTTCACTGGCGAGGAAGCGTTGGCCCGTTGGGACGAGTGGGCGCATAAACGTCCGCGCGACTATCAGGCTTTGATTAACCCAGGCGCCGTGGATACGATTCGAGAGCTGCCGCGCCGTGGCGTTCGCGTGGCGCTTGCCAGCTCGTCTCCCATGGTTAGCATCGAGGAAGTGCTCAACGCATGCGGGCTGTCGGATGCCTTTGAGTATGTGGTGAGCGGCGAGCAGTTTAAGGAGAGCAAGCCCGAGCCCGACATTTACCTGCATGCGCTGGATCTGCTGGGGCTGCCCGCGAATCGCTGCTGCTGCGTTGAGGACTCGGTGCCTGGCATCACTGCCGGCAAGCGAGCCGGTCTGACAGTCATTGCCAAGCGCGAGGAACGCTTTGGCTTTAGCCAGGATGCCGCGGACAAGATTATCGACCAGCTGCCGGAGCTGCTCACGCTTTCTTAGGAGCGCGGTAGTTGCGCGTTTTTCGGGTCTGATGAGTAAATACCCGACATTTTGGTGCGGCAGCAAGCATACTTAATGCTAATGCGGGCTTAAGGGCTTGTTGAATGCCCTTAAGCCCGTTTTAGACGTAATTGTGCTGGGAGAGGGTATATGCCACCGACTGAAGGGCTAACTGACGGTAAAGCAGCGATACCGCTGTACCAACAGGTTATCGATATCATTAAAAACGAAATCAGCTCCGGTGCCTACAAGGCGGGCGCGCGGATACCCAACGAATTCGAATTGGCTGAGAGCTATAAAGTTGGCCGCGTTACCGTGCGACGCGCTATTGAGGAGCTCGTCCAGCAGGGCTATCTAACGAAGCGGCAGGGGAAAGGCACGTTCGTCAATGCCCCTAAGCTTAAGCGCAAGATTCGCCAGAAGGATGACGTCCAGAGTTTTTCGGACGCATGCCGCGTTAACGGAATGGAGGCGGGGGCGCGCGTCATTTCGAGAAAGATACTGCCGGCGGATTCCACCGAAGCACAGTTCTTTGGTGTTCCCGTTGGAACTGATTTGATTTGCGTTGAGCGTGTGCGTACTGCCGATGGGGTCCCCGTCATGCTCGAGAACAACATATACGTATACGAGGACAACGCCTATCTATCAACGGCACCTCTATCTAACCAATCCATTTTTGAGTTCGTGCGCAACCGGACGGGCCGTACGCCCGCGTTTACCGACCCGTGCACGCTCGAGATCGCGTGTGCGTCGCCCGAGGTCGCTCGGCTGTTGGCGGTTCCCGTTGGCGAACCCCTGTTTTACATGGATGCCTTCTTTTTCGATGAGCAGCGGCGGCCGTTTATCATCGGTCGTCAGCGGATCGTTGGATCTCGTTACATTTTTGACATCTAGGACATTGCGAATGGAAGCGCCCGGTGGATCATCTCACCGGGCGTTTCCATACCGTTCACGGCGCGAACGCAACCGTTCAGCCGCGTCGCGGCAATCAGTTTGAAATTATCTTGATGAGGGGAAAAGCTGCTGGTAATCTATGGAACGTCATAGAACGTTTGCCTTGCGCAAACGTTGAAGCGAGATGCGATGCAGTCTCGAGTTCTTTGGAGGTATCTATGTCAGATACGAAGGTGAAGAAGACAAACAGACGTTTTAAGTTCAAATTACCGCATGTCTATACGATCATGTTCTTGCTGATCGTTGTCTTTGCGGTTCTGACTTGGATCGTTCCCTCTGGTCAGTACCAGCGCAAGACGATTTCGACAGCGGCGGGCGAGCGTGAAGTCGCCGTTGCTGGTACCTATGAACAGGTCGATAAGAATTACACCGATTCCGAGACCGGCGAGACCATCAATCTGGGCCAGGATATCTTTGCGGTCCTGCAAGCGCCCACCAAGGGTATCCAAGAGGCTGCCGACGTCGTTGCGTTCGTCTTATTGATTGGCGGATCGTTCGCGATCATCACCAAGACCAACGCTTTGAATGCCGGCATGAGCCGTGTGATTAAAAAGCTCAAGAACAAGGACATCCTCATCATTCCCATCACGATGACGTTGCTGTCCATTTGCGGCACTACGTTTGGTATGTCTGAGGAAGCCCTGCCGTTCTATGCCATCTTCATTCCCATCATGATGGGTATCGGTTATGACTCGATGACGGCATTCATCATCTGCTTCCTTGGTCCTAACCTGGGATATTGTGCTTCGACCATCGACCCGTTTAATGTTTTGATCGCCCAAGGCATCATTGGCATCGAGGGTAATCCGCAACTGTGGCTGCGCGCCGTTTCTTGGGTCATCTTCACTGCCGTCGGTATCGCATGGGCCATGCGCTACGCCATGCGCGTCAAGAAAAATCCCGAGTCGTCCATTACGTACGAGGACGATAAGCTCAAGCGTGTTGAGTTTTCCGTGACCGATGCCTCCATCGAGGAAGAGTTCACTACCCGTCAGAAGCTCGTGCTTATCGATTTTGCCTGCGGCATGGGCATTATCGTCTGGGGTCTTGTTACCCAGGGCTGGTACATGAATGAGATTTCCGCCGTGTTCCTTGGTATGGGCTTGCTTGCCGGTATCCTGGGCGGCCTTGACCAGCAGACGATCGCCGAGGAGTTCGTTAAAGGCATTGCCGACTTTGCGTATGCCGCTATCGTCATCGGCATCGCGCGCGGTATCTTGGTCATCGCAGAGGGTGGCATGATCATCGACACCATCCTCCAGGCGCTCGCTACTGCACTGGCCGGTGCACCTGCCGCCGTCTACACCACGTTTATGTATATCGTCCTTGGCCTGCTCTCTTTGCTGGTTCCCTCGAGCTCTGGACTTGCGGCGCTCACCATGCCCGTCATGGGTCCGCTGACCGAGCTTATGGGCCTCAATCCCGAAGCCGCCGTTACCGCGCTCCAGTTTGCTAATCAGACCATCAACACCATCAGTCCCGTGGCGGGCATGACGGTTGCCGGTCTTGCCGTGGCAAAGATCTCGTTTGGTCAATGGTGGAAGACCATTTGGAAGTTCTTCATTTTTATGGTCGTCTTTGGCCTGATCGTAACGGCAATTTCTGGCATGCTTCCGGTGTAGGTGGTTGTGATGTCTGATCGTTTGACGGTCCTGACGTCTAAGAGCGTCTTTACCGGTACGGGGGACCTGCCGTTTGAAGGTTTCGTAGCGGTCCGTGGCAATCGAATTGAGGCTGTTGGCACCAAGTGCGAGGTAGCTTCGTATTTGACCCAAGCGGACGAGGTAGTTGACCTGGGCGACCGCACCGTCATGCCCGGCCTGATCGATGTGCATACCTTCTATACGGGCTGGGCAATGCGGACGTTGGGGTCTGATCTGTCCGGCGTCGCCGATGCCAAAGAGGCCGTGTCGCTCTTGCGTGCATGGAAAGATGATCATCCGGATTGCGCGGCGGCTTTTGGCCACAACCTGCCCGAAACGTTGGCATCGGATGCCGAGAACGCAAATACGGCAGCTGTGTTTGACGAATTTTTTGGTGATATCCCTGTCGTCTGCTTTACACCGGGCGCGGAGACCTGCGTTCTCAATGCTGCCGCCAGTGCGCGATACGGTTTTACACCGCAGGCGTGCTATGCCGAGAAGATCTGGCGCATGATGAGCGATTTCCTCGCGTTGCCCGAGGTGCGCGCGGGGTATTCGGACTACATGAGCATGCTTAACGAGCGCGGCGTTACCGCCATCAAGGAGATGGCGTTTGATGACTACTACGGCTTTGCCGACGAAATGGCTCGCCGTGAGGAATCTGGCGAGCTGACGGTTCGCGTCTCTATGATGTCGCAGCCGGTGGGCGCTGGTGCAAATCTGGCATATGCTCGCGAGGCACGAGAGCGCTTCCGGGGACCGTTCGTTCGTTTTTCTGGCTTCAACCGTATGACCGATCGCGGCGTATGGGCGGGGCTTGCCGAGATGATTGACCCCTATGAGGATACGGCCGATGCGGGCGCTGCCGGCAAGACGGTCGTCGAGGAGCCAGAGTGGGATCTGATTGAAAGCGAGCTGCGTGCAATTGATGCTGACGGCTTCCGATATTCCTTGCATTGCCAGGGCGATGGCGCCGTTCGTCGCACCGTGGCGCTCTATGCCTCGCTACCTCGAGACGAGCATGGACGGATGCTTCGCCGCCATGCGATTACCGATCTCGAGAACTCTGACCCGACCGATCTTGTCGAGTTTGGCAAGTTAGGTGGAATTTGCGAGGTCTATCCGCAGATTCTGACGCTGGACCGGCGCGAGGATTGCCTGTCGATGATGCGTCGACAAATTGGCGAGACGCGACTTTTGCACAGCTGGAATCGCCGCGGCATGGAAGATTCCGGATGCACAGTGTGCTGTGGCACTGATTTGCCGCTGTTGATTCCGAGCTTGGGCGAGTCAATCTACAGCGCGTGCGGCGGGTTCTTCGCCGACGGACTTCCCGTGAATGAGGCCAACGTGCTGACGCTTGCCGAGCTTTTGCGCGCTTGGACTGCCGGGGGCGCGTACGACCTGATGCGCGAAGACGAGCTGGGTACGCTTGAGGTTGGCAAGCTTGCCGATATCTGCGTACTCGATCGGGATGTGTTCGACCTCGATTATCGCGACGCACGCGATCTTGCGGTTGATATGACGATGTCGGACGGACAAATCGTGTTCGATCGAAATAAGGAGGCATAAGATGCCTGAATCCAAACCGACGCTGCGCCGCGAACAGATTGCAGGCATGAATATCCACTACATCATGTGGTCGCTCGATTACTTCCTTGATGTGCAGCAGCGCTTGGGCTTTGAGTCCATTGAGCTGTGGTGCGCGGAGCCGCATGTGACGCTCGATCACACGGGCTACTTTGAGGCTGAGGTCCTGGCGAAAAAGGCTGCAGACCGTGGGCTTAGGTATCGTACTCTGTGCCCCGAGAATGTTGTCTATCCTTGGCAGTACTGCGCACGCAAGCCGCTGCATGAACAGCGCAGCCTGGCGTACTTTAAGCACGGCATTGAGCTTGCCGAGGTACTTGGGTGCGACCGTATGTCCATCAACTCGGGCTGGGGCGACTGGGACGAGGACCGCGAGGAAGCCTGGAAGCGCAGCCGCGAGCACTTGTCCATTCTGGCGGAGTATGCCGGGGAGCACGGTCTGGTGCTTACGATGGAAAGCCTGCGTCCCGAGGAGAGCAACCTTGTGACGACGGTTTCCGATGCGAAGCGCATGATTGACGAGGTCGCGAGCCCGTACTTACAGCCCATGGTTGATACAACTGCGATGGGCGTTGCGCGCGAGACGCTCGAGGACTGGTTTGCCGCCTTTGGTGATGGGGCAATTCACGAGATGCACTTTATCGACGGTGACCCGTATGGCCATCTGGTGTGGGGCGATGGCAAGCACGATATGGACGCCTTCGTCGCCGCACTCAACACCCATGGTTTTGACGGCATGCTGGGCCAGGAAATCACGGACGGTCGTTACTACGATGACCCGGCGGCGGCTGATGCCAAGAACATGGCCGCATTCGAGAAATATCTGATTGACTAAAACAACTATCGGCCACGCAACCAACGTCATTGATTGCGGCCCAAACAAGAAAGGAACTGGATATGAACGCACACGATCTGATCAAAGAGGCAATTGTCGAGAAGGGCAAGTTCGACAGCGTCTACTGGATTGCTTGCGGTGGCTCCATGATCGATTTGATCCCGGCTCATGAGCTTCTGCAGCGCGAGGCAACCACCTTCACTTCGTATATCTATACGGCTCGCGAGTTCGATATCATGCGTCCGCGTCGTCTGGGCGAGAAGTCCCTGGTCATTGCTTGCAGCCACAGTGGCAATACCCCGGAGGTCGTCGAGGGCTGCGAGATTGCCCTTGCCGCCGGCGCTACGGTGATCGCCCAGACCGACAACGCTGGATCCAAGATCGACTCCGGCAAGTGGACCACGTGGGTCTACCCATGGGGCGAGGGTGTGCCGCAGGCCGAGGTCCCCGCTGGCATTTCGCTGTCGCTTGCGGCAGAGCTGCTCGATCAGCAGGAGGGCTACGCCGATCTTGCCGATATGTATGCCGGTATCGCCGAGATGGATAAGATTCTTCCCCCGGCACGTGAGAAGGTAAATGCCGAGCTGGGCGATCGTTTTGCCAAGCTTTGCCAGGAGCACGAGTTCTTCTATATTCTGGGCAGCGGTCCCAACTTTAGCCAGACCTACGGTTTCGCTATCTGCTCTCTTATGGAGATGCAGTGGCAGCACTGCAGCTACATCCACTCTGCCGAGTACTTCCATGGCCCCTTCGAGGCTACTCAGGATGGCGTTTTTTACTTCCTGCAGATGGGCTCCAGCGAGTGCCGTGCTATGGACGAGCGCGCCCTGGCGTTCCTTAAGACGCATACCGATACGCTGATGGTGCTCGATGCCAAGGAGTACGGTATGGAAGCCGTGCCGGCGAGCGTCCGTGCCTATCTGGACCCGGTGCTGTTCTACGCCATGAACTGCGAGCTGCGTGCTGCACGCGGCAAGGTGTTTGATCACGATCCCGATTTCCGTCGCTATATGGGTGTTGTCGAGTACTAGAAGGGACAAAGGCCATGGCATTTAACGTTAACGCGCTCGGATTTGGCGACAACGTCGTCGATCGCTACGAGCATATCCACACCATGTATCCTGGCGGCAACGCGGTGAACTTCGCCGTTTATGCCAAGAAATGCGGTGCCGCACGTTCCGCATACATGGGCATTTTTGGCAATGACGCCGCTGCCGAGCATGTCATTGCAAGCCTCGAGGATGAGGGTGTCGAGCTTGACAAGTGCGAGCAGATGATTGGCGAGAACGGAGCGGCTCGCGTGACCGTCGTTGACGGCGACCGTGTCTTCCTCGGCTCCAACGAGGGCGGTATCCGTGGCGATGCGCGCTATGTCCTCGATCGCTTTGACCTTGCGTACATGAAGCAGTTCGATGTGGTTCATTCGGGCAACTATTGCTTTACCGAGCGCGAGCTGCCCAAGCTGAAGGCTGCGGGCGTCACGGTCTCTTTTGACTTTTCGGACGACTCCACCGACGAGTACTACGAGCAGATTGCACCCTACGTCGATTTTGCCTTCTTTAGTGCGGCGGATGCCGCGAGTGAGGACGAGATTCGCGAGCGTCTGGCATGGGTGAAGGGCCTGGGTCCGCGTTTTGTGTCGGCTACGGCGGGTGCCGAGGGCTGCATTGCTTACGACGGCGAGCGTTATTACCGCCAGCTGGCTAAACCGGTAACGGACATGAAGGACACCATGGGAGCGGGCGACTCGTTCCTCACTTCGTTTTTGATGTGCTATCTCGATTCCGCCAAGCGTGGAGAGGATGGCGCCGAGGCTATCGAGCGCGCGCTCGACTTTGCTGCCGGGTTTGCCTCGACCGTGTGCGGCATGGAAGGTTCTTGGGGCCACGGAGCACCAATCGTCGAATAGCCGAGCGGTCCCGGGGAGGTGCAGGATCCTCCCCGGGACCTCGTGTGCAAAAAATGCCAAATATGAGTACTGTGACTAATTTAGTCGCAGCAAAATCAACCCCTTCAGACGTGATTTGAGCGTCTGGAGGGGTCGCGCGCGCAGACGTGGTGTAAGAGTGTCCTGAGGTCCGTCGCTGCAAGTCC
>USDE01000059.1 GCA_900553345.1 uncultured Collinsella sp. | reverse complement strand
GCAAGACGGAGGCCACATTAAGTGGCCTCCTTTGCGTGCGGAACTCGCGATCGATGTTGCCCCATACGCCCGCCCAGGTCCTTGGGTAACGCTGCTTGCGAACGTCGCTCTGCTCGTTCGCTTTTTGATCTGGAGAGCCGGGTGGGCTGATAGATAGATATGAGTAGGGGCTCTCCCGTACATGGACGGGAGAGCCCCTTGTTGCGTTTTGGATTGTTTCTTATGGCTTCAGGGATTGAGCAATTTATACGATTCAGTATAATTTCAGATATATACTAAAATGTAACTAAAATGAAAATGGTGATTGGACATGCTGCTAAATTGTCTCCCAAAAAGACTCTTCTCTTTAGAGCTCTCCATCGACCCGGAGCCAATTGAGATGCAGATTCCTCGCATGTATCTTGAGCGGTATTCGCTTCGCTTGGCACGGCTCGGCATGTCTGAGCAAGGCCGTTTTATTGTTGCCGAACCAAAAGAACTGCCCAGTGTCATTTCGGCGCGAAATCTCGTCAATGCAGTGCGCAAGATAGATGCTCGCCCGGTGGCAATTTGCTGGGATGCTATGGATTTAGGCTTTATGCGCGCGCTTTCTTCGGAGGGGATCGCATATATCCGAGATGAGCGAAATGCGTTTCTGCCGTTTATCGGTGCTGTTATTTCCGATGAGGTGCTGGGTGCTTCTCCCGCTGCTCCGCTTTCGCCCCAATCTCAACGAATCGTCCTAAATCTCATCGCGGGACGATGGGTTGACTGCTCCGCCGGCGACCTAGCGCGTCTGTGTGGCAAAAGCGCGGCAAGCGTCAGCGGCTATCTTTCGGAAATCGCCGCTATTGCTCCTGGGCTAATCGCACGGGACGGCAAAAAGCGTGTGCTGTCCGATGCCGATTTGTCGACCGAGGCACTGTTAAATGGGTTTGAGGACTATCTTCGCACGCCAGTTTTAGAGCGAATCCGGCTCAAGAAGGTTATCGAGAGAACAGAGCTACGTGCCGTCGATGCACTACTTTCCGGCGTGTCTGCACTTAGCTATATGTCCGACCTTGCTCATAATGATTCTGTCCCAACCGTTGCTCTCGAAAAGAATCAGGTAGATACCTTAAGAGGGCATATGGGCGACAGATGGTTGGAGGCCCAGTGGTACGAACCGGCCGCTATCGAGATTGAGATCTGGTCGTATCCCGTGGACGCGCCGTCCGATATTAGTTTTGACACGACGGGTTTGCAGTGTGTCGACCCGCTTTCCTTATACGTTGCTTGCGCAAAAGCAGATTACAAAGAAGATCGTCTGCTCGACGCGGTCGAACAGCTCAGGAGGACGATATGTCAAAAGTGAGAGGAATAGAGCGATTTGCCGATGCCATGAGCGGCTGTAAAGGCGGTTACGTCCTTATTGGTGGGGGAGCCTGCAGCGTTCTGTTTGACAATGAGGGCGATTCGTTTAGAGCTACTGAAGACTTGGATGTCGTCGTAATTGTTGATGGGGAAGGCGTTGAATTTGCCACTGCATTATGGGCATTTATCAAAGCTGCCGGATATGAGACTGGAAAAGTCGGCGATGGAAAGTGCACTTACTATCGGTTCTGTTTGCCCGAAGGATCAAGGCAAGTCCTAGACTATCCCGGCCAAATTGAGTTATTTGCCCGACATCCTGATTTTGTGCTCGAAGACGAAACGAGCGAAGTGGCACCTCTTTCCTTTGACGGGGCCGTATCAAGTCTCTCGGCAATTATCCTCGACGATGGCTACTACGAATTTATTCGCGACAACGCAACGAACGTAGAGGGCATTACGTTGCTCGATGCACTCCATATCATTCCCCTCAAGATGCGTGCGCACATTGATATCAACAGAAGTTATGAAGAGGGACGTCGTTGCAACAACATTGATCGGCGGAAGCACCGTTCGGATGTTGCTCGACTTGCCGGCTTGTTGTCGTCCTCGGCGCGTTTGGAGCTAACGGGGCAAATGAGGGTTGATGCGGAGGATTTTCTTACGAACTTTGCTTCGTATGTAAATCGGCAGACCAACCGTAAGGAAAGGGCGCGACTTCAGGACACCTTATCGTTTCTCGAAAAGGTCTACCTATAGGCACCTTGATTCGTTATGTATAGCAGGGGCTCTTCCTTTGATGAACGGAAGAGCCCCTTGTTGCGTTTTGATTGTTGTTGCTAGGCGGAGGCGCCCCGTCCCGGCGAGCGCTTGGGGACCGGTGACCTACAGGTGGCTGATGATCAGTTCCATCTTGCCTTCGAGGTCAATGGAGCTGACGGTGCTCGGAGCCAGCAGGTGGCTTCCCTTGTGGACGGGGTCGCCGCAGACGGTGCCTTTGCCGTCGATGACCGACAGGCACATGAAGGGCCAGCGCTGGTCGAGGGTCTTGCTGCCGTCGACGCGCACGCGATCGACGGTGTAGCAGGGGTTGGACTCGAGCTCGGTCACGCCGTCGACCTCGGGCGCCGTCACGGTGCCATCGGTCGGAGCCTGGGCATCAAAGTCGATGCAGTCGAGGCTCTGCTCAATGTGCAGCGGGCGCAGCTTTCCGTCGGTACCAGGGCGGTCATAGTCGTACAGGCGATACGTCACGTCGCTCGACTGCTGCGTCTCCAAAATGAGCGTGCCGGTCTTGATGGCGTGCACAGTGCCGGAATCAATCTGGAAAAAGTCGCCCTTGTGGATCGGCAGTACGTTGAGCATGTCGCCCCAACGGCCTTCCTCGATCATCTGTGCGGCCTCGGCGCGGTCATGCGCGCGCTGGCCGACGATGATTGTGGCGCCGGGCTCGCAATCCAGCACGTACCAGCACTCGGTTTTGCCCAGGCTGCCGTTTTCGTGCTCGGCGGCGTACTCGTCGTTGGGATGAATCTGGATCGAAAGGTCGTCCTTGGCGTCCAGAATCTTAATGAGCAGCGGGAACTCCTTGCTCTCGCAGTTGCCAAAGAGCTCGCGGTGCTCGGCCCACAGCCATGACAGCGTGTGACCGGCGTACGGACCCTCAGCGATCTGGCAGTCGCCGTTGGGGTGTGCCGAGATGGCCCAGCACTCACCGATGGGGCCCTCGGGAATGTCGTAGCCAAACACGGTCTCCAGCTGGCGGCCGCCCCAGATCTTCTCGTGGAAGATCGGCGTGAGTTTAATCAAATCGGACATGTGCATACTCCCATAAGGTTGTGCGGGCGCCGCGTAAGACGACTCAAAACGAGCACCCACCGGATAACAAAGCTAGGCCAGCGTTACGTTGTGCAGCTCAAAGCGGTCGCCTACGTTGTGCGAGATAGAATATTCAAACGCGGTGCCGCTATCCAAGAAGCCAATCTGGTTGAGTTCGAGCAAGGGAGAGCCGGGTTTGGTATCCAGGCGCTCAGCCTCTTCCTCAGTTGCCGCGACGGCGCGGATGGTGCGATGGAAGCTCGAAATCTTCAGCCCGCATTGCTCGCGGATAAAGCCGTAGACCGATCCGTACAGGTCCTTCTTTTTAAGGCCCGGGATCAGTTCGAGCGGCATATAGGTGTACTCGATGACGATGGGCTTCTCGTCGACCTGGCGCACGCGCACGATGTGATAGGCGAAGTCATCCTCGGCCATTCCCAGCTGGGTCGCAACCTCTGCCGGCGGATTGACGATCGAGAAATCGTAGACCACCGAGGTCACTTTCTCCCCGCGATGCTCGTACGAAAAGCCTTGGGCGCGGTCGTTCTTGCCTTGGAAAAACACCTGGCCGGGAAGCCCCGCTGTGTCCTTGACGTAGGTGCCCGATCCTCGCCGACTGGTGATCAAGCCCTCCTCGGTAATCTGCTCAATCGCACGTTTGACGGTGATCTTAGAAACGCTATAGAGCTCGCAAAACTCTACGACGGTGGGTAACTTATCGCCCGGCTTAAGGGCGCCGTCCTCGATGCTTCGACGGATATCTGCAGCTATCGCTTCGTATTTGGGAATCATGCAATCCTCCCTTCATATTTGCGTTGAATATTAAGAAAGTATACCTACTTAAAAAGCATCCATATGGCTTTCATGAAAGAAGTTCGATAAAGAAAAGTTAAAAAGACGCTTTACACAATAAATTAGAGCGCTATGCTATAGACAACAAGCGAGATGCATTGGCGTTTGCTTGTGCTGTTTGGGGACGGTTTTGTTTTGGCAGGTTGGATATCGGTATGACCGGTGCGCGCCCGCGCCGGATAACCTGCCAAAGCAAACCCGTCTCCAACCGGAAGCTCTAGAACACGAAAGCGAGGACTTTGATGACGCAGTATCAGCTGCCCAACGACTTCTTCTTTGGCGCTGCTATGTCCGGCCCGCAGACTGAGGGTCAGTGGAACCAGGGCGGCAAGCTCGAGAACCTGTGGGACACCTGGTCCATCCAGGATCTGGGTTCGTTCTACAACTGCGTTGGCTCTTATGCCGGCAATGACTTTATGGCCAAGTACCAGGAAGACTTTCGCATTTTGAAGGACTTGGGCCTGAATACCTTTCGCACTTCCATCCAGTGGAGCCGTCTGCTCGATGCCGACGGCAACTTAAATGAGGAGGGCGCTGCGTGGTATCACGAGCTGTTCCGCGCTTCTCGCGAGGCCGGCCTGGAGCCGTTCGTCAACCTGTACCACTTTGACATGCCCACCTACCTCTTTAACCGTGGCGGCTGGGAGAGCCGTGAGGTCGTCGAGGCTTACGCGCATTACGCCGACGTCGCCTTCCACGAGTTTGGCCAGGAGATCAAGTACTGGTTCACCTTTAACGAGCCCATCGTCGAGCCCGAGCAGCGCTATCAGGAGGGCGTGTGGTTCCCGCAACTCCACGACTTTAGCCGCGCCCGCACCGTGCAGTATCACATTTCGCTGGCGCATTCGCTGGCTGTGGCCAACTACCGCCGTGCCTATGACGAGGGCGCCGTTCGCAGCGATGCTAAGATCGGCATGATTAACTGCTTCACTCCGGTCTACACCAAGGAGAACCCCAGCGAGGCAGACCTCGAGGCCGTGCGTATGACCAGCGGCATTAACAATCGCTGGTGGCTCGACCTTATTACCAAGGGCGAGCTTCCTGCCGACGTGCTCGACAGCCTGGCCGAGGGCGGCGTTAAGCTCCCGTTCCGTGCCGGCGACCAAGAGATTCTCAAGCAGGGTGTTGTCGACTGGCTCGGCTGCAACTACTACCACCCCACGCGTGTTCAGGCACCGGCGAGCAAGGTCGACCAGTACGGCCTGCCGCACTTTGCCGACGAGTACGTATGGCCCGACGCCGTTATGAACGAGAGCCGCGGCTGGGAGATCTATCCGCAGGGCCTCTACGACTTTGGCATGGACTGCGCTAAGAACTACCCCGATCTTGAGTGGTTCGTTTCCGAGAACGGCATCGGCATCATGGACGAATACAAGAACCGTGACGCCGAAGGAACCATCCAGGATGACTACCGCGTCGACTTTGTACGCCAGCACCTGGAGTGGGTTGCCAAGGCAATCGCCGAGGGCGCCAAATGCCGGGGCTATCACTACTGGGCCGTCATCGATAACTGGTCTTGGGCCAATGCCTTTAAGAACCGTTACGGCTTTGTCGAGGTCGATCTGATGGATGGCTATAAGCGCCGCCTTAAGAAGTCGGCAGCCTGGCTCAAACAGGTTGCCACGACCCACGTGGTTGATTAGCGACCGGGCGAACGCCCAGACCGCGCGCCGCCGCGCGCAACACATGGCACATCTGGTGGCAGAGGGCGACAGACCACCGTGCGCATAGGAAAAGGCCGGATTTGAAAGTTAGGAGCAATCATGGCCAGTGACAACGGAAAGAGCTTCCTCGACAAGTTTGCCGAGGTCTCTGCGAAGGTGGGAAACCAGGTTCACCTGCGTTCCCTGCGTGACGCCTTCGCGACCATCACGCCGCTCTATATCCTTGCGGGTATCGCGGTTCTTATTAACAACGTCGTGTTCCCCCTGTTCCCGCTCGATGCGGCGGGCCTTGCCAACCTTCAGACCTGGGGTTCGGCAATTACGCTGGGCACCCTCAACGTCTCTGCCATTATCTTGGCCGGATTGATTGGCTACAGCCTCGCTAAGAACAAGCGTTTCGATAACCCGCTCGCTTGCGTGGTCGTCGCTATCTCTGCTTTCGTCATCATGATGCCGCAGCAGGTCACCGCCACGCTTGCCGCCACGAGCCCGCTGCTCACCGACAAGATCACCTCCGCCGAGGTCACGGGCGCCCTTTCGACTGCCAACACCGGCACCAACGGTCTGTTCTCGGCTATTATCATCGCCCTGCTTTCCGTCTCGCTCTTCATCAAGATTTCTGGCGTCGAGAAGCTTAAGGTTAAGCTGGGCGAGGGCGTGCCCCCGCGGTCTCCAACTCCTTCAACGTCATGATCCCGATGCTGCTCAACCTCGCGATCTTCGCTCTTGCCGCGGCCCTGCTCGCCGTGTGCGCTGGCACCGATCTGTGCACCATCATCTCCACGTGCATCTCCAGCCCGCTCAAGAGCATCATGAACGCCGGTCCGTGGGCTGTTATCCTCATCTACACCCTTGCCAACCTGCTGTTCTGCGTCGGTATTCACCAGTCCACCATCTCTGGCGCTACCGTCGAACCGATCCTGACCATGCTCATCGTCGACAACATGGCTACCTTTGCCGCCGGTGGCACCATCCAGCCCGATCACTACATGAACATGCAGATCGTTAACAGCTTCGCCCTCATCGGCGGCTCGGGCTGCACTCTCATGCTCCTGCTCGACACGCTCCTGTTCTCCAAGAACAAGGCTTCCGAGACCGTTTCCAAGATGGCTATCCTGCCTGGTCTGTTCAACATCAACGAGCCGGTTATCTACGGTTACCCCATCGTGTACAACCTGCCGCTCATGATCCCGTTTGTCCTCCTTCCCGATCTGTTCATCGGCGTCACCTATGGCCTTACCTGCGCAGGCATCATCAGCCCCTGCATCGCCCAGGTGCCCTGGACTATGCCTCCCGTCATCAATGCTCTGCTCGCTACGGGCTTTGACTGGCGCGCCGGTGTGTGGCAGGCTCTCGAGATTGTCATTGGCATGGCCGTCTACCTGCCCTTTATGAAGATTTCCGAGAAGGCAATCGCCAAGCAGGAGGCTCTCGCCGAGTAGAACGCCTAACGTTCGTCCCTTTCACCTTTGCGGGCGCCGGTACGCGGTGCCGGTGCCCGCGGCTCTCTCCCTTGCGTAAAGATACAGGGGAGTGGGCACAATAGCCGCAAGGAATAAAACCAGTTGTCGTCTGCGCGCCGCGCAGTTATAAGGAGGAAACCATGAAGAAGATCATGCTCTGCTGCAATGCCGGTATGTCCACGAGCCTGCTGGTCCAGAAGATGCAGGCCGAGGTTGCAAACCGTGGTCTGGATATCGAGGTCGAGGCTCGTCCCATGAACGAGGCCCACGATCACCTGGACGAGTGCGACATGTTGCTGCTTGGCCCGCAGATCGGCTACACCAAGGGTGACTTTGAGAAGGAGGCCGCCGGTCGTTTTCCGGTCGAGGTCATCAACATGGTCGACTACGGCCGCATGAACGCCGCCGGCATCATCGACCACTGCGTCAGCGTGATGGGCTAGGTGCTCCGCATGGAGGATATGAACGAACTGCAGATGACCTGCTTTGAGATCATCAGCTACGTCGGTACTGCCAAAAGCATGTACATCAATGCCGTGCAAAAGGCCAAGGAGGGCGATTTTGACGCCGCCGAGGAGCTTATCAAGCACAACTACCGCGAAGGCTGGAAGCTGCCCGACATGCCGATGTAATTTTTCAGAACCATTTCGTCAGGCCGAGCGCAATCGAGCTCGCTCGAATTGCCGAGGCGAGAAATGGACGAAAGAAATTCAA
>USDE01000058.1 GCA_900553345.1 uncultured Collinsella sp. | reverse complement strand
CCGCCCCCGCTCATCTGTCAAGCGTTATTTCCACCATTTCTACCCCGTCCCCAAATGGCAGGCGGCATGCTACTCGTCCTGAGGGCCCTCGTCGGAACTTGACTCGGGCGCCGGCTCAGGCGCAGGCACAGGCGCTGGCTCAGGCTCGGACTCGGGCTCAGGCGCAGTCTCAGGTGCAGGTGCCGGCTCAGGCTTGGGCTCGGGCTCAGGCTCAGGCACGGGCGCCGGCTCGGGCGCGGGCTTGGGCTCAGACGCAACATCCGGAGCGCTGTAACCCGAAGGAGCGGACTTCTTCTCAAAGGGCAATACAAAAGTCAGGACGTCGTCCTTGTCCTCGTCAACCCACTCGCTTGCATAACGTGCGACCCAATAGCCAACGGCACGATGCTTGAGCATCTTGCCAAAGACCGTAAGAAATACGGTGACAAAAGCGACCAGCACCAGGAACAGCACGAGTGTGATGCCACCGCCGGCAACAATCGCCTCAATACCCGTAGGACGATAGTAGTAGCTATACATACCGACAGAGGCAACGGCGCCAAAGACGACCGTCAAGATCCATGTGACAACGTTGGCGACCAGGCCCGTCAAAAACTCGGGAAGGAACGAAGCGCAGAACAGCTTGGTCTTATTGTTCTTAAAGGCTGCCCAAACCTTATCGAGCGAAAACGCGCTCTCGACGCGACCGGTCACCGCAAAGTGCATCACGGCAATGTCGGCGAACATCTTAAAGAAGACCCCCAGGACCGCCGTGGCAATCATAGCCAGGACAAGCAGGCCAAGCGAGCCAAACAGCGCAGCCTCGAGCGCATAAGAGCCGTAATAAGAATACGAGCCCGCGGCGCCAATTACCACGCCCTCCACCAGCGAAAGCACTACACCGATAATGGGAATGGCAGCGATAACCTCGAGCACGACCGAAATAACGCTCGAAAAGATTCCGAGACCAAACGACGTGGAACGCATCAACGGACGACCCATGCCGTCATCGATCTTAAGCGACAGGTCGCGACCCCACTCGATGCCAAAGCCCGAACCGCACACGCTCGCCACGTAGGCAGCCAAAAAGCCGATGGCAGCCGCAATACCGCCGATAACGGGGATGAACAGCACGAGTACCGACACGACACAGATAAGCGCCGGCAAAAAGGCAATCTGGCACACGCGCTGCAGCACGCCCGGAGTCTTGGTCATATCCTCAAACGCCTGAGCCGTGCAGCCCTTGGACGCGTTCGCGACAGGTTGAGGAACAAACTGCTGAGGCTGAGGCTGACCCTGAGGGGTGGAAGCTGCAGCACCGGCATTGGGGGCACCACACACGCCGCAGAACTTGTCGTTATCGCCCATGGGGGCGCCACACTGCGAACAGAACATCGAAATCATCCCTTCGTATCTAGAGCGAATCACCTGGATCGCAAACGATGTCTTTGGCATCATTATCACCCAATGTGAGGACAAATACTCTTAGATGACGTATTTGCAACGCGCGAGGCGCTTTTCGATTGTTTGACGAGTGTGTCCGCGCTAGTTCGTGCCGCGGAAACCCTTGCCGACGATCTCGGAGCTGTCGACGATCGTGATAAAGGCACCAGGATCGACCTCGCGCGCATAACGGCGCAGCTGCACGGCCTCGCGACGGCTCAGCACGCTCATGATCACCGTCACGCACTTGCCCGAGAAGGCGCCGTAGCCGCGGCTGATGGTCGCCGTGCGGTTGAGATGCTTGACGATAAACTCCTCGACCTTAAGGGGCTCGGAACAAATGATCGTGCAGACCTTACGAAGATGAATGCTCTCGATGGCCTTGTCGACCACAAGCGTCTTGGCAAACAGGCCGAGCACGCAATACAGACCGATACGCGGACCATACAAAAAGGCCGCGATGGTCACGATGCCGATATCGACCAGCAACAGCGCGCGGCCAATCTCGAGTGTGGTACGGCGTTTGAGGATCATAGCGAGGATGTCCGTGCCGCCCGTCGAGGCGCCGATATCAAAAACGATGGCGCTGCCGAGCGCCGGCAGAATCACGGCAAAGCACAGGTCGAGCCACATATCGCCCGTCATCGAGACATCGGTCGGAATAAAAAGCTCAAACAGCGAAACATAGGCGGACAGCGCAAACGAGGCGAAGACGCTCCACAGGATTGCCTTGCGCTCCAAAAAGATAAAGCCCAAGACGACGAGAACCGCGTTGATAATCCACATAAAGACGCCGAC
Source organism: uncultured Collinsella sp. (assembly GCA_900553345.1). Taxonomy (GTDB): domain Bacteria; phylum Actinomycetota; class Coriobacteriia; order Coriobacteriales; family Coriobacteriaceae; genus Collinsella. The sequence continues at coordinate 5,623 of USDE01000058.1, read as the reverse complement.
GGGCAGGGTCGGGAACAGCGTGGACAGAATGACCGACACGCCCGAGGTGCCGCCAAAAGCAAAGTGATTAGGGGTTTTAAACGCAACGATGGCAAAGGCCGTAAGAATCAGACCTAGATTGAGCTCGGCGAAAAAGCGCGGGAAGCCTGGCTCCTGGCTGCGCTTTTGGCCGGCACGCTCGCCGCGCTCGATATCGGTGCGATCGACCACGCGCTCCATCGGCACCACGGGAGGACGATGTAGCTCCTCGGCAGCTCGCGATGCCGCCTCTGCCGCGGCGGCCTCAATCGCCCATGCCTTGCTTTCTGTTTCGCGCTCGTCAGCCATTACGGCAACCCCTCGTTAACAATTTGGAAACAATGCGCCCATTAGGGTAACGCGGAACGTGACGATTGCAACCCCTAGTTAGACGAGCGGTATGCCTACATCGGGGGCATACAAATAACGGCCGGCCGCACATACATCCGTGCGACCGGCCGTTTGACGTTTTCGCAGATAAAACCTGCCAAAATAAACATCCCTTTTTGGTAGGTTACTCGTGCTGGTTGGTGCGGTGCTCGTACTCCTCGGGGGTGATGACATCCTCGATGCGCAGGTTGACGCCTGCCACCTCAAGGCCGGTCATCGCGGCAAGGCGCTCGGTCACGCGCGCCTTAACGTCGTCGAAAATCGCGGGCGCATAGGCGCCGTACTCGATAATGACGGAGATGTTGACGACCACGCGGTTGTCATCGGTGACCTCAACCGTCACGCCCTTGGTCAGGTTCTCGGCACCAAACTGCTCCTGCACAAAGTGCATGAGGTTACCCTTCATGCCCAGGACGTGCGGCACCTCGCGGGTGGCCATGGCGACAATCTTCTCGATCACGCCGTTGGAATAGGTCAGCGAGTCCTCGGACTCGTCTGTTTCCTCATCATCCTCGTCCGCATCATCGGCGGGCTCGGCCTCGACGAGTGCCTCGTCCTCGAGCGTTACGTCCTCGGCCTCGGAGGTGACGGTCTCGTCTGCCTCGAGCTCGGTATCGGCCACATCGACCTTCGTGTTAAAAGCCATGGTTCCTCCTTATGCCCACCGCACACGCGGCGGTCGAATACATGCTAGCGGCCGCTAAACAGACGACCGAAGAAGTTGACGATCCCGTTCTCGCCGTCACGGATCTGGCCAATCACGGCACCGATCAGTACAAAGAATGCGATGACGAGCGTATCCCACAGGCCGAGCGTGAGCACCAGTACGGCGAGCACAAAACCAGCGACGGCTCCAAGCGTGGTATTGGGATGACGGACGGCATAGCTCCAGATGGCTGCCCCCGTACCCTTGATGAGACCCATGGCCTCATCAAAATCATTGGCGACCGCGTCATGCGACTCGGTACCCTCCACCTTGGGATCGACGACCTCGCTAGCCGGCGCGGCGCTCTGATCGATAGTCAGGCGCGGAGTGCGGACGGTCTTGTCTTGATTGGTATCACTCACCGGAAACCTCCACGGTCTGGACGGTAGTCTTGGACGGCAAAAAACGAACGCGCGCAGTCGTGCCCGGTGTGCCGAGCATGGTGTCGCAGGCCTCCTCGATACGTTGCTGCATCGCAGCTGCAAGGGAGGCCACATCCCGGTCGTCGAGCGCGATGGCGTCGACCTTAAAACGGACGCGCGATTCGTCGGAGCCCTGCACGCGCGCCTCGACATGCTCGACCATCACGCGGTCGTCGCGCTCTGCCGCGGTGCGAGCACACGAGGAGAGGGCAGCGAGCGTGACCTCGATATTACGCTCCCCCGCCGGATGCACGCAGGACGGCTCGCGACGAGCAAACATCAGGCGGAAGAAACACACGAGCACGCCGAGCGCCACGACACCGCCGCACGCCGTAACAACGATGCGAGGCAGCGGATCGCGCATCAGCAGCATAAAGCGATAGGTATATGGCCCCCAAAACTGGCAGACCAACGTACCCAGCGCCACAACGGCGGCGACAAGATACACGATCGCCAGGGCTCGTTTGAGCACGCGCATGCGGCGCTCCCTTCAAATCTCGATCCAAGGAATGCAAAACGATTCGCATCATTATAAAAGAGCCGGGTCCGGTGCCTCATTGCACGCGGATCCGGCTCATCTATTCCACGAGGCTTGCATGCTCGTTTCATTATGCCCAGATATGCACGGCTCAATCCGTGCGGGCGCTACTCCTCCTCGAGGGCAGCGATGACCTCGTCGGTCATGTCCATGGTGCTGTAGACGTCCTGGACGTCGTCGAGCTCCTCAAGACGGTCGATGAGGCGCTGAACCTTCTTGGCGTCGGCACCGGAGACCTCGGTCGGGGTAGTCGGGACCATGGTGGTCTCGGAGCCCTTGACCTGGACGCCCTGCTCCTCGAGCGCCTTGGAGACAGCCATGACCTCGTTGGCAGTAGTCCAGACGATCCACTCCTCGCCGGCGTCCTCGTAGTCCTCGCCACCGGCCTCGGCGATGGCCATCATGAACTCATCCTCGTCACCGGCAGCACCGTTGGCGATCATGGTCTCCTTCTTGGCGTTCTCGTCCAGGATCTCCTTGGCGACGACGATCTGGCCCTTGCGCTCAAACTGGAAGGCGACGGAGCCGGAGGTGCCCAGGTTGCCACCAGCGTGGGAAAAGGCGGAACGGACGTCGGCAGCGGTGCGGTTGCGGTTGTCGGTCAGGCAGTCGACGTAGACGGCGACACCGGCGGGACCGTAGCCCTCGTACACGATGTTCTCGTAGACGGCGGCGTCAGCACCCGAACCAAAGGCCTTATCGATAGCGGACTTGATCTTGTCCTTAGGCATGGACTGAGCCTTAGCCTTGGCGACGGCAGCGGCGAGGCTGGCGTTGTTCTCGGGCAGCGGATCGCCACCGAGACGGGCAGCAACGGTGATGTTGCGGCTGAGCTTGGAGAAGAGGGCGGAACGCTTGGCGTCCTGCGCGCCCTTACGATGCTTGGTTGTGGCCCACTTAGAGTGTCCGGACATACGTGTCTCCTATCGGTTTCGACCTAAAGCCCAACGCAGATGCTCGGGCAATATAAACAAACGTCGTTATGATATACCTACCGGCCTGCAAGATAAACCCCAAAATGAAGGCGTCGTGATGATGCAGCCCCTTGGCACAAAGCAGCCTGACCCCAATGCACCAATCTTCGATGCGCTTGGGGCGGGCTCGACCGCTATACTGATTCGTGCTGAAATCGATCTAGAACGGAATGCCGTATATGAAAATCAATCATGCGATCTTGCATATCCTGGACTTTGACTCGGCCGTCAACGTTATGAGCCAGCGCGAGCTCGATATCGAGAGCCGCACCGTGCGCAACTTCGTGACTACGCACCTGCGCCGCGCCCGCACGTCTGCCGATAACAAGCGTGCCACGTTTGCCGAGAACTCCGCATTCGGCGGCGAGCTTAGGGGCTATTTCTTTGGCGAGCGCGAGTTCGTGGACCTGTCGCAGCAGATTGCGGAGTTCATCTCCTCGGAGCTTACCAAGGCCGAAAAGGCCGAGTCTACCGACGTACTCGTAGCGGACTTTGACGATGACGAGGATGCTCGCTGGTTTGCCGTGATGCTGTTGGGCTCCAAGCAGGCCTTTATGCACGAGGTAGGCCGCGAGGAGGGCGAGGTGCGTAACGATATCGCGCGCCATTACGCCATCCTGCCGAACCCTTCCCAAAAGGTGCCGAGTTACGCCATCGTGCGCGCGAGCACTATGGAGATCGGCTATGTGGACAAGAAGCGCAAGATTGCCGGCGAGGACCGCATGCTTATTCCCGACGGCTTGCTGCAGTGCGATACGGGCGTGTCGGGTAAGGAGATTATCGACACCGTGACGCGTGTGGTCGAGGAGGTTGCCGAGGAGCATGGCGCCAACACGGCCGTGGCGCTCGCCAAGGTCAAAGCCGCTGTTGCCGAAAAGGTCGAAGACGACGAGGAGCTGCCGCCTTGGGATATCGTCGACGAGGTCTTTGAGGACGAACCGGTCATCAAGGAGAGCGTACGTGCGGCGCTGACCGAGGAAAAAGTGCCCGAACGCGTGCCCGTGGAGCGCAAGCAGGTCGAGCGTGCGGCCGTGCGCAATCACAAGATTCGTACCGATACGGGCATCGAAATCAGCTTCCCGGCCGAGATGGGCTCGAACTCCGAGTACATCGAGTTCGTCAACGAACCCAACGGCCTCATCTCCATCGAGCTCAAGAACATCGGAAGTATCGAGAACCGATAGAGCAATAGTTTCTTCCGAAGAGAAATCTGGATTATATTTTGAAGTATACTTTGAAATATAATCCAGATTATTTTTTGGAGGTCCAGATGTCCCCACTTGTTCTGGAAAAACCGGTATTTACAAAAGATCAGGTAGTTTCTGCTACCGAAGCGAGCAAGTCCTTATCTGCCGTTCGCAAGCGTGCTAAGCGCGCGCCGCAGTTTATCGCCGATCATAACGACATCGATACCGTGATTATCGACTACGCCGCCTATGAGGAAATGTACGGCGCCCTACAGTACCTTCGCGAACTTGAGCTTGATCGCATCGCGGCGGATCGAATCAAAAACGGACCGCATGAGTTTATTCCGTTTGAAGATACCCTGACTCCTGAGGAGCTCGCGGAGTTCGAATCGATGGACTCCGACGCGATTTCGGATGAGGATCTTTTCGAATGAGCGGGCACTTTGTCGTCGGCTTTTTGAATCGAGACGTCGAAAAGGAATATCAAAAACTAGATGGTTCTCAGCGAAGGCTCGTCCGCATTGCAGTGGCGAAATTAAAGACGCGCGCCGATGAAATCGGAACGCCGCTTCACGGTGAGCTTGCCGGCTGCAAAAAGATTAAATGGCGAAAGGCGGGACTCCGAATGGTATTTCGAATCCGAGAGGACGGAACGGTTGAGATTGCCGAGATCGTTGCAATAGGTCGGCGCGACCGTTCCGAAGTCTATAAGACGGCTGCCGATCGTTTGTCGAAGCATCCAGCCATGGTCGAATACGACGGAACCTTGAGATAAAGAAGGCCGAAGCCCCGGATTGGGCTTCGGCCTTTTTGCTTTGGATGAATTGCGCTATGCGTCGATATGCCGTTCGATACCCGCGTAACTCTACAGCTGGCGCAGGCCTTCCTCGAGGCCGGTCTTGCTGTCGGTTTTCTCGTCGCGCATCTTGATGACGCGGGCGGGAACGCCGGCCACGACGGCGCCGGCAGGGACATCCTCGACGCATACGGCGCCTGCAGCCACGACGGCGCCCTTGCCCACGCGCACGCCTTCCAGGACCACGGCGTTGGCGCCAATCATGACATCGTCCTCGATGATGACGGGCGTGGCGCTCGCGGGCTCAACGACGCCTGCAAGCACGGTGCCGGCGCCGATGTGGCAGTTCTTGCCCACGGTGGCACGGCCGCCCAGCACGGCGCCCATATCGATCATGGAACCCTCGCCGATAACGGAGCCGATGTTGATGATGGCGCCCATCATGATGACGGCACGATCGCCGATCTCAACGCGGTCGCGGATGATCGCGCCCGGCTCGATGCGGGCATTGATGCCCTTAAGGTCGAGCATAGGGACGGCGGAGTTGCGGCAGTCATTCTCAACGTCGTAGTAGTCGATGGAGTCGGCATTG
>USDE01000057.1 GCA_900553345.1 uncultured Collinsella sp. | reverse complement strand
AAGGAGCTCGACGACTTTGTCATCTTCCGCTCCGACGGTACGCCCACGTACAACTTCGCGACCGTCGTCGATGACGCTATGATGAAGATCACCCACGTCATCCGCGGCGACGACCACCTTTCCAACACCCCGCGCCAGGTCATGGTCTACGAGGCCCTCGGCGCGCCCGTGCCCACGTTCGCCCATATTTCCATGATTCTGGGCGCTGACGGCAAGAAGCTTTCCAAGCGCCACGGCGCCACCTCGGTGGAGGAGTACCGCGACGCTGGCTACCTGTCCGACGCCTTCGTCAACTATCTGGCGCTGCTCGGCTGGTCGCTCGACGGCGAGACCACGATCATTCCGCGTGATGTTCTGGCCAGCAAGTTCTCGCTCGACCGCATCTCCAAGAACCCGGCGACCTTCGACCCCAAGAAGCTCGACTGGGTCAATGCCGAGTACATCAACGGCATGTCCGATGCTCAGTTTGCCGACGAGATCATGGTCCCCGAGCTGCACGAAGCAGGCTTCATTGAGGGCAATGTCGAGTACGGCGAGGATTGGATCGACGCGCTTGCCGCCATCGTCAAGCCGCGCACCAAGATGCCGGCCGACGCCGTGACCGTCGCCGCTCCCATTTTTGCTACGGCCGAGACGCTCGAGTATGACGAGAAATCCGTCAACAAGGGCCTGGCCAAGGAAGGCATGGGCGCCATTCTGGATGCCGCCAAGGCCGCGCTCGAGGGCGTGGACGAGTGGACGGCCGCCAACATCGACGCCGCGCTTGAGCCGCTGCCCGAGCAGATGGACCTCAAGAAGCGCGTGGTGTTCCAAGCTGTGCGCGTCGCCGTCTGCGGCAACATGGTGAGCCCCCCGCTGGGCGAGACCATGGCGCTCGTCGGCCGCGACGACTGCCTTGCGCGCATCGACCGCGCCCGCACGATGGCACTGTAGCAGCTGCGTAAACGCATGTATCCGAGCCCCGTTCACCCCGAGCGGGGCTCTTGTTTCTGTATACGTATGGAATAGGAGGTGCTGGGGCCATGGCCGAGCAACTGTCGCTGTTCAGTTCGCCGGAACCGGAGGAGACTCCGGCGGCGCCGGCGCCCGCCGCCGCCCCGGCGCAGCCCGAGCCCGCACCCGAACCCGTTGCCGCCTATGCGAGCGTAGTCCTCGACATCCCGACCCGTGCGCTGTCCGAGCCGTTTGCCTACGGCATTCCGCAGTCGCTCGCCAACGATGCTCAGATCGGTTCCACCGTCCTCGTTCATTTTGGCAACCGTGCGGCCGCGGGCTACATTGTCGACATCGCGCCCGAGCTGGCCGACCTGCAAGGTAACGACGCCCTCGATCCCGCGCGCATCAAGCCTATCGAGGCCGTCCTCAGCAAACCGCTCTTTACCGCCGAGGCTGCGCGCATAGCGCGTTGGATGAGCCGCGAGTATGTCGCGACGCTTTCCGAATGCCTGCGCCTGTTTTTGCCTCCGGGTGGCAGCCCGCGTGTCGTTAAGGGCGATGACGGGGCGTGGACGGTCGAGCGTCCCGCCGTCAAGCCTATCCAAAACCGCTGGGTGATGCTTACGCCCGAGGGCTTTGACTATACGCCGCCCAAGACCGCAGTTCGCCAGCGTCAGCTCATCGAGGCGCTCCAGTGCGGACCGGTCACGACGCGCGACCTCAACCTGCTCTACAACAGCATGTCGGCGACCATTAAGGCGCTCGAAAAACGTGGCGTCGTGGTGGTGGAGGAGCGCCGCGCTTGGCGTGGCTGCAACGAGCAGACCACGCTGTCCTCCGCGAGCGGCAATCCGCCGGTCACGCTCACGAACGGCCAGCAGCAGGCGCTCGCGCAGATTGAGCGTGCTCGCCTGGACGCCCACGGTGACGTGGTCCTTGTCGACGGCGTCACCGGATCCGGTAAAACCGAGGTCTACCTCTCTGCCATCGAACGCGTGCTGGCGGCCGGCCGTTCGGCCTGCTTGCTTGTGCCCGAGATATCGCTGACGGCCCAAACCGTCGGCCGTTTCCGCTCGCGCTTTGGCGAGACAGTCGCAGTGTTCCATTCGCGCCTTTCGGCCGGTGAGCGCCTGGACCAGTGGGACATGGTTGCCAGCGGTGCCGCCCGTGTTGTCGTCGGCGCGCGCTCGGCACTCTTTTGTCCGCTCAGCGACCTGGGCCTCATCATCATCGACGAGGAGCACGAGACCAGCTACAAACAGGGCTCCAGTCCGCGCTACCATGCGCGCGAGGTGGCGGCCGAGATGGCGCGCCGCTATCGCTGCCCACTCGTGCTGGGCTCGGCTACGCCTTCTGCCGAGGCCCTCGACCGCTGCCGCCGCGGCACGTACAACGGTGTCACCTGGACGCGCGTCGAGATGCCCGAGCGCCCGGGACACGCCGTGCTACCCACGGTCCGCATTGCCGACCTGCGCCGCGAGTTTTCGCACGGCAGCCGCTCCATGTTCTCTAAACCGCTGATGGAAGGTTTGGAGCGCGTGGTCAAGCGCCGCGAGAAGGCTGTGCTGCTGCACAACCGCCGCGGCTTTGCGCCGTTTTTGATGTGCCGCGAGTGCGGTTGCGTTCCCACCTGCAACCACTGCTCTACGGCGCTTACGTACCACGAGCGCACCCATACGCTGCAGTGCCACACCTGTGGTTCGTCCTGGCGCGTGCAGCCGTATCCCGCGCCCACGAGTCGTTGCCCCAAGTGCGGCAGCCGTTACCTGGCAAAAATGGGTCTGGGCACGCAGCAGATCGAGGACGCGCTGCACCAGATGCTGCCCGAGGATGTCGCCATCATTCGCATGGATGCCGATTCCACGCGTGGCAAGGACGCGCATAAAAAGTTGCTCGAGCAGTTCGATGCCGCCGATTGCGCGGTGCTGCTGGGCACCCAGATGATTGCCAAGGGCCTCGACTTTCCCGAGGTCACGCTTGTGGGTGTAGTCAATGCCGACTTTGCGTTAAAGCTGCCCGATTTTAGAGCGGGGGAGCGCGCCTACGATTTGCTGGAGCAGGTCGCGGGCCGTGCCGGACGCGGCGATCGCCCTGGCGAGGTCGTCATCCAGACCTATCTGCCCGAGGATCCAGTCATCCGCGCCGTCGCCGAGCACGACCGTTCGATTTTTACCGACTACGACCTGGACCAGCGCCGCGACGCACTGTATCCGCCGTTCGTTCGTCTGGTCAACATTTTGGTGTGGTCGGCTAGCCGCGACGATGCGCAGGATTATATCGGGCGCATCGCAAAGCTGCTCAAGCGCCGATGGCATGCCGCCGCTCCCGACTTTTTGCGGTCGGGCAGCGCGGTGCCGCAGGTGCTGGGTCCGGCTTCGTGTGTAATCGAGAGAGCAAAGGACCGTTATCGCTTCCACCTGCTTGTGAAGTCGCCCGTGGGGTACCATGTCTCTGATGATATCGATGCCTGCCTCAAAGAGGTGGGTTCCGTGCGTGGCGTGAGCGTGAGTGTTGACGTCGACGCCTATGATTTGATGTAACAACCCGAAAGGATGGCCATGGAAGCCAACGGAATCGTACTGTCGCCCGACCCTCGACTGCGCCAGGAGTGCGCCGTCATCGAGGAGATCACCCCGGCGATCGAGGCACTCGCCGAGAAGATGAAGAAGATGATGTTCGAGAACGGCGGCTGCGGCCTGGCTGCCCCGCAAATCGGCGAGCTCATCCAGCTCGTCACCATTGACTGTGACTACAGCGACAAGAACGACTATGATCCGTACGTGCTCATCAATCCCGTCATTGTTGAGCAGAGCGACCATCTGGTGCCGTTTAGCGAGGGCTGCCTGTCCATCCCCGGCATTAGCTGCGAGATTGAGCGTCCCGACCATGTCGTCGTCGAGGCTTATGACCTGGATGCCAACCTGATTCGCTATGAGGCCTCGGGCGACCTGTTCTGCGTGTGCCTGCAGCACGAGATCGATCACCTGCACGGCAACACCATGTTCGAGCGACTCAAGCCGATGCAGAGGCTCAAGGCCGTCAAGGAGTACCAGGACGCCCTGGCCCGCGGCGCTCGACCGGGCGAGACGGAGTAGGTTTGTCCGTCCCCGGGGCTCCCGCCTATATCATCCCGTGCTCAAACATTCTCGCTGCGCTGCGAAACTGCGCGCGGGACGATATAGGCGGGCGTCCCGGGGACTACGTTGACGCTGCCTGTCTCGCTCGGGTGCCATCGGGCCAGGGAGGGGCGTCATCTCTGATAATTGCTTTGTTGGGAGGGCTGCTTTTATTGCGGCTCTTTCTTTGGTTTTGGGTATATTTGTTCTTGTTGAATTGTTATTGCGGATGGGCTGTGTACTTGGCTTTCCGCCGTTATTTGTAGCTGTCTCGGCTTTGGTTGAGGGGAGACGTTCTTTATGCGTATTGTGTTTATGGGTACGCCTGATTTTGCTGTGCCTTCGCTGACTTCGCTTGTTGAGGCTGGGAATGAGATTGCGCTTGTCATTACTCGTCCCGATGCTGTTCGTGGGCGTGGTAAGAAGCTTGAGCCTTCTCCTGTTAAGGCCAAGGCGCTTGAGCTGGGGTTGCCGGTTGTTGAGGCCAATCGTATGACGCCCGAGGTTGTCGAGTCGCTTCAGGCTGCGCAGGCTGATATATTCTGCGTGGCTGCCTATGGCTGCATTTTGCCCGATGAGGTGCTGCATATGGCGCCGCTTGGTATTGTGAATGTTCATGCTTCGCTGCTGCCGCGTTGGCGTGGCGCCGCTCCCATTCAGCGTGCGATTCTTGCTGGTGATGAGGTTGCCGGCGTTTCCATTATGCGTATTGGGCATGGCGTGGATACCGGCGCTTATTGTGCGCAGGCCTCGACATCTGTCGCCGGCAAGCATGCCGAGGCACTGACGATGGAGCTTGGCGAGCTGGGCGGTAAGCTGCTGGCCGATACGCTGCCCTCGCTTGCCGATGACACAGCGGTGTGGACCGAGCAGGATGAGTCGCTCGTCACGCATGCTGCCAAGATTTCCAAGCAGGAGATGCGTCTGGATCCGCAGATGGCGGCGCTCGATTGCGTGCGTCACGTGTTGGCTTCGTCCGACACTGCACCCGCTCGCTGCGTGATTGCCGGTAAGTCGGTTCGCGTGCTCGATGCTGCGCTGGCGGATGTGTCGCTTGGCGAGGGCGCTGTTGCCGTTAAGAGCAAGCGTGTCTACCTGGGACTTTCCGATGGTGCGGTCGAGCTGCTTGAGGTTAAGCCCGATGGCAAGCGCGCTATGGCTGCTTCTGCCTGGGCTGCCGGCCTGCAGGGCGCCGATCTGACGTGGGGTGCTTTGTCATGAGCAAGCTTTCCCCCGCGCGTAAGCTCGGGCTCGATGTGCTGATGGAGGCCGATCGCCGCGGCATGTACGCACGTGACGTTCTCTCGTCCCGTGCTTCGGCCAAGGCCATTGACCAGCGCGATTCTGCCTTTGCCGCTCGTTTGGCACTTGGTGTTGCAGCCACCCAGGGCATTTTGGACGAGCTGCTCGATCAGTTTCTCGATAAGCCCAAAAAGGTCGCGCCGCGCGTTCGCATGGCGCTTCGCATCTCGGCCTTCGAGATGCTCTACCTGCATACCCCGGGTCGCGTTGCCGTGAGTCAGGGCGTTGAGCTGGTTCGTAGCGGCGCTAAATCGGCTGCCGGTCTGGCGAACGCCGTACTGCATAAGGTCGCGGACAACGTCGAGGACTTTGCCACTGCGGCGGATGCCGTTGAGTCCGAGCGCCGATTGGTTCGCCTGTCTCGCCTGATGGGCATGCCGCGCTGGCTGTGCGCTCGCATTATGGCCTCGTTCGATACGCCCGAGGGAGCGCTCAACTTTGCCGGAAATCTGGCGCCCGCGCCGCTCGCTTTGCACGAGAACGCCTTTGCAACCAAGCCTGATCCGTACCTATTGCAGCTTGTGGCGCCGGTGTTCCCGGGCTGCCATGCGCCGGTCGATTCGCAGGCTACGGTTGCGTCGGGTGTGTTTGAACGCGCGGCGGCCGTGGCCTCGGACCTTAACGCCCAGCTCATCGCTACTGCGGCGACCCGTCCTGGGCTTTGCCTGGAGATCGGCGCCGGTCGCGGCACCAAGACCTATGTGATGATGTGCCAGGCCAAGCGTGCCGGCTACGAGCGTCAGCACACTGCACTCGATTTGCACGATCGCAAGTGTGATCAGAATCTTGCGCGCCTGCATAAGGCTGGTATTAAGGGCGTTCGTACCGTCTCGGGTGATGCGTGCGAGCTCGATACGGTCCTCACGTCGTTCGATGCGATGCTTGGTAAACCCGTTCTGTTCGATACGGTGTTTATCGATGCCCCGTGCTCGGGTACCGGCACCATGCGCCGTCATCCTGAGATTCCGTGGCGCTTGACCGAAAAGGACGTGACGGTTGAGCTTCCTAAACTGCAGCTGACGATGCTCAAGGAAGCCGCCGCGCGCGTGGCTGCCGGCGGTGAGCTTATCTATGCCACCTGCTCGGTTTTTGCTGAGGAGAACACTCAGGTCGTGGATGCCTTCCTGGCTTCTCCCGAGGGTGCCGGCTTTACCGTGGCGCCGCTCTCCGAGGCGCAAATCCTGCAGCTGCCCGAGTTTGCCCAGGCTAAGAAACTCGTCTCCGTCCGCCAGAACGCTCGAGGCCTCTTCCAAAGCGTGCCGGTAAACGCCGACTCCTACGACGGCCACTTCTGCGCCCGCCTGGTCCACAAGTAACAACTAAGTTGCGGTGAAATAGGGATTGAAAAGCGGCTTCTACCCGCCAAACAGTTCTTATTTCACCGCAACTCATAAGGATGATTTTTCTGGGACTGGGATTAATAAATCGGATATGAAAGTAAGCGGTTGGGTTTGGTAAGTTTCTGGATGCATGAGCCGCTCGCAGATTTTATATTGAGGGGTTAAAATGATCGATCTTAATAGTGGCAAGATTGACAATCCTGAAGATAATACTCAGGAAAATGAAGAGGCTGAGAATTCTTCGATTAAAAAGCGGGTAATTATTGGTGCCGGTATTGTTGCTCTGCTCATTGCTGGTTGTGTCGGTGGTTATGCTGGTTTCAATTACAAACAAGCATGTAGTGAACATAATCAGCAGGTTGAAGTTTTGTATTCAAAGGCTAGCGATAGTGTTGCTGCCTTTAAGGCTGATCCTGGGTTACTAACTTTTGAGCAACGTCTTGATACCATTAAAAATGCTCAAAATAATAAAGAGATTTTGAATAAAGAAATCTCTAATGACAGTTTTAAGTATGCGGATGGCACTTCCCCTGATTGGACGAAGTTGCTCAATAAATACGATTCCATTATTAAAGACTGTCGTAATGCTCAAAATGATGAGTGGAATACTTCTGTAACTGACCATGTTAATTTTGATGTAAATTCTACTGAAGATACTGACTCTCTCCAGCAGCATATTAATAGCCTCAATGGTCTTCTTAATGATATTTCTAATAAAGATAATCAGAAGCTGATTTTTGAAGATGCAAAAAAGGATTCTAAAAAATTCATCGATCAAATCAATGAACAGATTAGTCGTTATCAATCTCGTATTGATGATTTAAACAAGGCAAAAGCTGAAGCTGAAGCTGAAGCGAAGGCTCAAGAGGAAGTAACAGCACAAGCTCAACAGCAGACTTCTCAGCAGAATGGTTATTCTAGCGGTAGTAACTATTCTAATAATAATTCTGGTGGATCTTCTAGCAGTATTTCTTCTTCCAATAATAGTGGTGGTAAGTATGTCATTCGTCAATTAGATCAATATGATGCAGCTGGTAACTATATCGGGTCTACTCATTGGTATAGCGATGGTACCTGTGACGATCCCTATTCTGCTGGTATGGGCGGATTTTAAAATATGCCAATTATTAAAAATTAATTAGCTACCTATAACGCAAAGAAGCGGCCCCGCGATCGGAGTTGATCGCGGGGCCACGTTGTTATTAGTGGCTATGCGGGCAGTTGGCGCAGCAGCCGCTTG
>USDE01000056.1 GCA_900553345.1 uncultured Collinsella sp. | reverse complement strand
TACCTGCCGCTACCTGCTATCCGCCGATTTCCGTTGCGCCGCCGTGCTCTCATGCCATATCCTCTAGACAACTACGCGGCACCATCGCCGCCGCGCCTACAAGAGAGGAATGTCCATGACCGCACCTGCATCCAAACTGCTCCAGCCCATTACGGTTGGCCCCCTTGAGCTCAAGAACCGCATTATGTTCCCGCCGCTGACCACCGGCTACGAGGAGCGCGACGGCTCCATTGGCGAGCGCAGCCTGGCTTTTTACGAGCGCCTGGCCCGTGGCGGCGTGAGCTACATCGTCATCGGCGACGTCGCTCCCGTTATGACCGCGAGCCCCACGCCCAAGCTGGCGACCGACGCCCAGATCCCCACGTTTAAGGCCCTGGCCGACGCCGTCCACAAGCACGGTGCCAAGGTCGCGCTGCAGCTGTTCCACCCCGAGTACGACGTGCCCGGCGTCGGCCGCATGGTCATGGGATCCATGGCCGCCGCCAAGGCCGCGCAGGAAGCCAAGGCCGCCGGCGACGAGGAGACCTTTGCCGCCAAGATGGCCGAGTCCAACGAGATCCGCAAGCAGGCATATGCCAAACTGCACCACGACATGCAGCACTTTGTGAACGAGGCGAGCGTAGAGCAGCTTACCCAGATCAAGGAGGCCATCGCCGCCTCGGCCGCTCGCGCGCAGCAGGCCGGAATCGACGCCATCGAGGTCCACGGCGACCGCCTGGTGGGTTCGCTGTGCTCGGCCATCCTCAACCAGCGCGCCGACGAATACGGTGGCTCGTTCGAGAACCGCGTTCGCTACGCGCTGGAGGTCGTCGCTGCCATTAAGGAGGCCGCGCCGCAGCTGATGGTGGAGTACAAGCTCCCCGTGATCATGGAGAACCCCGACGGCACGCCGCGCGGCAAAGGTGGCCTGCAGCCCGACGAGGCCTGTGAGTTCGCCAAGCTGCTCGAGGGTGCGGGCATCGACATGATCCAGGTCGCGCAGGCCAACCACACCGGCAACATGGGCGATACCATTCCGCCCATGGGTGCCATGCCCTACAACTGGACGCTGCCGGTGGCCGAGCGCGTTAAGGCCCTGGTTTCCGTGCCGGTGGCAACCGTCGGCCGCGTGGTCTCGGTCGAGGCCGGCGAGAAGATCCTGGAGGACGGCTCGGCCGACATCGTCGCTTATGGCCGCTCGCTCATGTGCGACCCCGACATTGCGCTGAAGGCCGCCACGGGCGAGCCCATTCGCGAGTGCCTCAACTGCAATAAGGGCTGTGTCGACGCGATTCAAAACCGCAAGTACATCTCGTGCGTGCTTAATGCCGAGAACGGCGACGAGGCGACCATCGCCATTAAGCCTGGCGAGGGCGACAAGAAGATCGCCGTGGTGGGCGGTGGCATCGCCGGTCTGGAGGCCGCGCGCGTGGCGGCCAAGCGCGGTTACGACGTGACCGTCTACGAGGCGAGCGATCATCTGGGCGGCCAGATTGTGCTGGCGGCCGCGCCTCCGCGCAAGGACGAGATCATGCGCTCGGTCGAGTACTACGAGAAGATTCTGCCTGGCCTGGGCGTGAAGGTTGAGCTCAACCATGCCGCTACCGCTGAGGACCTCAACGCCGCCGACGCCGCGATTGTGGCCGTGGGCGCGCACGACGTGGTCATCCCCGTTCCGGGTGCCGACTCGGAGAAGGTCGTCTCGAGCTGGGACGTGCTGGCCGGCAAGGTGGAGCTTACGGGCCGCGTCACCGTCATTGGCGGCGGCCTGGTGGGCACCGAGACTGCCGAGTACCTGCTGCAGCACGGCTGCGAGGTGGCGATCGTGGAGATGCTCGACAAGATTGCAGCGGGCGAGTCCGAAACCATTCTGCCGCTGATCATGAGCGACTTTGCAGAGCACAACGTGGAGCAGCACGTGAAGACCCGCTTGACCGCCATTACCGACGAGGGCGTGGAGGCCATTCGCACCACCGAGGACGGCGCCGAGGAGCCGGTGAAGATCGCCTGCGATTACGTGGTGATGGCCGTGGGCTCCAAGGCCAACGCGTTTGACCTGGACGGCGTGACGGTGCCCGTGACCTGCGTGGGCGACTGCTCGGGCGAGCGAACCGCCGACATCGCGAGCGCTATCCGCACGGCATATCACGCGGCTAACGAGCTGTAGTCGAGAAAGCTATTGCGTATTGAGTGGGCGGGGAGTGCCGTATCGGTGCTCCCCGCCTTTTTGTCGATAAGAGGTGCTCTGACCAGCGGGTTCAGAAAATCCGAATCTTGAGCACCAGAAAATCCGAATTATATGAACACGAAAATCCGAATCGCAACCACCCGAAAATCCGAATTTGCTACAGTGGAATAGAAGAATCAGAAAGCAGGAACTGGAAATCTGCGGAGGTGGCTCATGGCAGGTGAGAGGCTACATCGGGACGGATACATCCCACGTATCGTGGATGCGCAAATCGAGCGCTACCTTCGTGTCTTTGGCGCGGTCGAGATTGCGGGCACCAAGTGGTGCGGCAAGACGTGGGCCGCGCTCGAGCACGGGGCGTCCGCCTCGTATGTCGACGAGAATCTCGACCTCGCGCGTGCCGACCCGGCGATGATGTTGCTGGGAGACCGTCCGCATATTATCGATGAGTGGCAGCGCGTTCCCCGGATTTGGGACTACGTTAGACACGAGGTTGACCGCACCCGGGGTACGCGCGGCGCCTATATCCTCACGGGTTCCGCCACGCCCGCGTTTGGCTCAAAGGCGGAGGCGCCCACGCATAGCGGAGCTGGCCGCATCGGCCGCGTCCGCATGCACCCCATGACGCTTGCCGAGACAGGTGAGTCCAACGGCAAGGTGAGCCTGGCGGGCTTGTTTGAGCATCGTTTTGAGCCCTGCCGGTGCAATGGCGATACGCCGGGGCTTGTCGAAGCCGCTTGCCGCGGCGGCTGGCCCGAGGCGATCGATATGGTTTCGGCTGACGCCCAGCTCATCGCCCGCGAATATCTCAACACCACGTTTTCGAGCAGCTTCCCGGCGGTCGGTCTCGACCCCGATATTGCTCGTCGAGTCTCCGCATCGATTGCGCGCAATCTGGGACAGGCAACCACGTATAAAACGATTCTTATGGATATGTTCGGTGCCGAGGAGGAACCCGCGGCGTTTGCCGATGAGACCAAGGTGCGCAGGTACCTGGATGCCCTCAAAGGCATGTTTATTCTCGAGGAGGTCCCCGGTTGGGTTCCCGCCGCGCGCGACAAACGGCGCTTTACCGTCAAGCCCAAGCGCTATCTGGCAGATCCGAGCCTTGCTTGCGCCTTGCTAGGTATGTCCTCGCAGGCGCTGCTTGCCGACTGGCAGACATTTGGTCTGGTGTTTGAGAATTTGGTCATACGCGACCTTTCGGTCTACGCACGTTCGCTCGACCTGCTGGATAGCACGCCCGTGCGCTATTATCGCGACGATTCGGGCCTTGAGTGCGATGCTATCGTGCAGCTAGCCGACGGACGATGGGCCGCCTTTGAGATTAAGGTAAGTGAAGATAAAACGAGCGCCGGCGTTGAGAGCCTCAAGCGCGTTCGCAAGAAGGTCTGTGGAAATCCTCGTTCACGCACACGCGAACCGGAGTTTATGGCCGTGATTGTGGGGGTGGGTGAGTACGCCCGCGAGGTCGAGGACGGTATCTACGTGATACCCGTTCGCGCGTTGGGGTGTTAAGGGGCGGCACGCCGTGTGTCCGCTGCCCGGTGCCACGGATTGGTGCAAGTGGTCAGGTTTGTTTGCGCTATGTTGGCGCGAAGTAACCTGCCCCCTTGCGCCAAGGGTTTGACTTTTAAGACATCGTTAAGGTTTGCGCCGTGGAGCAAACCGCAGGTCAATGCTATTCTTTTACCTTATCGTATGGTGTTGTATTCTGCCTGAATTCTCTACCTGCGAACAACGGATAAACGCGACCGAGCGGAAAAGGATGGCAAGCCCGCAAGCAGGGCAAACGTAAGCGATGAGTGGCATGGACCGACATAGCGAGCTCCAGCAGCACAAGACAGCGGCCGAGTACCGTCAAGCTGCCGACGAGCACGTGCGGACCCTCAAGGATTTCTGGAAGGATTTCCTGGTGAGCGGTCTGTTTGTGCTGGCTGCCATCGTTGCCATCTTTGCATGCCTGGCCTGGTTTGCTGCGAATAACCGAGTGAGCGCCACGGGGGGCACGATCGGGGCGAAGGCGGATCGGTACACGCTGACCGCCGCGGGCGAGGGTGAGTCCGGCGCGCACGTGGGCTATTACGAGCGCTCCGAGCGCACGCCCGAGGAAAAGTATGCCATCGATGGCCTGGATACGACCGACGCCATGACGGTAACGCTCGGCTCCAACCTGAACAACGAGACCGCGGGCTCTCTGTACCCGGGTGCTCGCGGCAAGATTACATTTACGGTGAAGCCGCTGGTGAGTGACCTGGACGGGGTCACGATCAGTCTGTCGCGCTTGCTTAAGGTCACGAACACTGTTGGCGTTGTTGGGGACGGGGGAACGCTGGCGCCCGAGGCGGAGGCGCTCCTTGGCTTGATCAAAGGCCACTTGCTGTTCTTTACGAGCTGCGACCAGAACGGGTATTACTCGGGCCGCGTGGTTGATAGCAAGATCGAGATTCGCAAGTGCGAATTTTGCGAAAACGGCGATGTGAACAAGCCAACGAACAAACCCGTCACCATCAGCCTGTACTGGGTGTGGCCGGAGTACTTCCAAAACTTCGTCCTTACCGGCAACACGAATTACTACAAGAACCTGTTTGCGGCGGCGGGCGACGCAAAGTCTGACTACGGCGCTCTGCAGGCAGATATGAACGCGCATAAAGCGAACTACTTCTATGGCGCGGCAAACGGCACGAGTGCCGCCAACGCTCCTGCGGTTTCGGCTGACATATCCTTCGGCGACACCGCCATCTGCTCGGCGCTGTACAACAATGCCGACGAGCAGATCGGCAATAAGGTCAAATACATCCAACTTAGAATTAGCGCTCAGGAGGGCGTGAGCTCATGAGCACCATGCAAACGCGCCTCGGCGATGCCCGCAATTGGATAGAAAACCACCGCGCACAGGCCCTTGCGGTCCTGATATTGCTGGCGGCAATCGCTCTTATCATCGGCTTGTCGCTCTCGTGGTTTGTGGGCAGCAAAAGTCTGTCTACGGTGGGCAAGATCCAAACGCCCGCGCAGCTTAAGATCATGGGTCCCAACCAGACGAGCATCGAGCCCATCGAGATTTCGTATGACGAGTCACGGGGCGATGTTAAAAACATAGACGGCACCGTGACCGTTCGTCGCGCGTTTTGTGTGCAGAGCGACAATGGCGATCCCGCTGCCGGCGGTCAAGCGTTTGAGCTGCAGATTGCCAACACAACGAATATCACGGGGCTGACAATCAACGTGTATCACGTGACGGTCAATAATCCGAACGATAAAAACGGCACTGTGGTCGGCCTCGACGGGCTCAACCGCACCTACTCATGGAGCAAGAAGAGCAGCACCCCGATTGAGTTTGCTTTTATCAACTCCGCGGACGGGACAAGTGCGTTGGCTAAAGAGCTTGAGGCAAACGACCCGACGTACTGCTCGTACGTGAATGTCCAGAAAAACGCCCGTCCGCTGTATCGGTACCACAAGTTCGCAGGGAGTGGGCTCGATGGCTGGAATGGCAAAACAGCCAACGCCGCCACGAACTTCATCATCGAGTGCACATGGAATCCGGGCGTTGTGACCGTAAACGGAAAGACGGTCTCCAACGTCAAAGAGACCGACATGGTTTATCTAATTGCTCGCGGCACGAGTGGCAACTAATAACAAGAAGGGAGGGGCGCCAGATGCGAAAAGACAAGAAAGAGCAAAATGAAATCGCGAGGCCTGTTGGCAAGCACTTTGCGCAGGTGGATGATTCTAAGGCAGAGCCTTGCTGCGTAGAGTCGGCGGCCCCTGCTTCCAAAATGCGCAAGCGCCTGTGGGCGGTTGCGGTGCTGCTATGCGCCGTCGCGATTGTGGCGGGTACTCACCTTACTTACACGGCCTTTTTGGCGGGCGACTTCCTTAAGTCGGTCGCTGTCTCGGGCACGTCACAGGCGCTGTTTGCCTCGGACATGCTTACGGGCTACACGAATGAGACGCTGAATGACGAGGGTATTGCCGTCCGAAGCGTCATCGCCGACACGAGTGGGGAAAACTGCTCTTTTACCTTTCGCATTTACAACCATCTGCTGGGCGACAAGAACAAGGTCAACGACAAGGACGTTAACGCGACGCTGAGCGTGAAGGCGACGGGAACGACGAAAGCTTGGAGCATAAGCGGTTCGCCCACGCTGACGGCGGGCGGCACGGTCGACCTTTCCTTCCCTGCCAACAGGGCAACCATGTATACCTATAAGGTTACATTTTCCAAGGCGGACCTCAACAAAGCATCCTTCACCGTTAAGGCCCAGGTCGGCTCCAATAGCCCCGGCACCAATCTTAAATGGCTCGCCGCCAAGATTGCGCCTTCCGAGCGTGCAGAGGTAACGGCTTCGGGCGTTTCGGGCGAGTGGGTCGACAAGAACTCGGATATCAACGCTTTCGACGCTTACAACTATCGCGCGACCGTTACGGGCGCGCCAACAAAAATCAAGCTTACATGGGGCGACAAGGTTGAGCTTGACCCATTTTTGGCGACGAATCATTCCGACGCGACCTTTGATGGAAGGTCGGTTACGTTCACCATGGATCCCGGGTCGGAGATTATTACCTTTTACCGTTCGACGGATACCGCGCCCGGCAGCTTGGATGACATCGGTGTTACGTGCAGGGCTGCGTAGGCCAACCGCAATCTGTGATTTTGAGACCCCGCACGGGGCATGAGATAGAACGAGGTAGGACCAGATGAGAACGGCAAAGCGCATAACAACCGCATGCCTGACTGCGATCATGATTTTCCAGGCGCTTGCGCCCTCCACGGAGGTGTTCGCGCAAGAGCTCGACGCCGTCATGGAGGCATCCGTCTCCGCCGCGCGCGCCGCGGGCAACACGGCGCGCTCCGTACAGGATGCTGTGGCCACCGCGCTGCAAGATGCTGACCAGGCTACATCTGATGATGTCGCAACGACTCCGGGCGCCGACGCTGGCGCTACCGAGGGCGGCGACGGTTCTACCAACGCTGGCGAATCACAGGACTCCACGACTGATGGAACCACTAACGGCGATACCCCAACGGAGGGCGACGCGTCCCAAGACGATGCGGCTGCCGATGAGGGCGCCGCCGACGAAGATCAGGCGGATGACGCGGACACAGATGCGGCTGCGCAGGCTAGCACCGACCCCGCCATCAAGACCGCTGGTGAGCTTGATGGCGCGCTGGTCGACGGCAAGGTCACCGTGAACGACGCAGGCGAGGTCACGGCCATCACCTTCGGATCCAACGCCGACCTTATCGCCATCTCCAACACCGACCCCGCCATCTACCAGAACGCGAGCATCTCCAAGACCGGCTTGAGCGGCGTCGACTTCGACGTGTGCAGCGCGCAGGCCGTGGGCGACCTGGGCAATCTCGCGTTCCAGGGGTTCGGCAGCGATGCCCACCCCTTCAAGGGTACGCTCGACCTGGGCGGCAGGTTCCTTACCGCCAACAAGACGCTCTTCAACAACATCGAGCTCAACGATAACAACGGCACCGTAAAGCTCACCTGGAAGGGCACCGATGCTCAGCCCATCGTGGCCGCAAAGGTCACGGGCGCGGGCAAGACGCTCAGCGCTGCCATTACCGTAGACAAGCCCGAGAGCGGCGATACGAGCGTCGTCAAGCTCACTTCGCCGCTCGTGGGTGAGGTTACGGGCGAGCTCACGCTTGACGCCACGTATTCGACAAGCGCGAATAGCCCCCTGGCGATTGGCATGCAATCGTCCACGGGCAATCTGGGCCTACTCGCGAACACCCTTACTGCAGGCGCATCTCTTACGATTGCGGGGCTGAATGGCCTGCCGAAGAGCTTCAACGGCACCCCCACCATCGATGCTACGGGCGCTGGTGCCAATGCCGGCGGCCTTATTGGCGAGGCAGGCGAGGGGGCTGCCGTCACCCTTGCTTCGAATGTCGATGTTTCGGCACTGAGCGTCGCGGGTAATAATGCGGCGGGCGGC
>USDE01000055.1 GCA_900553345.1 uncultured Collinsella sp. | reverse complement strand
GCGAAGATGCCGCCCTCGTTGTGGTTATCGGCCTTCATGGCGATAACCACGTACTTGACCGTGGTCACGAGCGTCATGGTCCAGATGACAAGCGAAAGCGCTCCCAAGATCATGTCTTCGCTGACGGTACCGATGCCGCCGTTGTTGGCGACGATTGATTTCATGGTGTACATGGGGCTCGTGCCGATGTCGCCATAGACGACGCCGAGCGTTACGAGCAGCATGCCAGCGGAGAGGGGGATGGCTCCGTGCCCGCCTTGACCACGCTGGTCTTGGGGGCTTGCCTCCAGTTTGTTGTGTGCCACGTGGACTCCCTTTGACATCCGGTTATCTGTCTAGGACAGATAATCTTTATGCCGTCTTTATACATACAAGAGCAGTTTGGCACATCGGGTTATTTTAGACAATAATCCTCAGCTGGGGATTATTTATCTACGCAGGTAGCATTTCAAAGCAGGGGCTTTTTAAGCACGTACTGTCTGGGCGATGCCAGCCTTGGCGTTTGCGCGTTTGCCGGCGAGTTCGCAAAAAATCGCGCCGCCGATGATAAGCGCGGCGCCCAGCAGGCGGACCGGTGTTATGGCTTCACCCAAAAGGGCGGCCGAGAACACGACCGCCGAAAGCGGCTCGAGGTAGCCGACGACGGCGACGGTCTGGACGGGCAGCTTGGCGACGGCGCTAAAGTAGAGCAGGCAACCAATGCCGGTGTTGACGACGCCGAGCATAGCGACGGCGTGCCAATCAATACTGGCGGCGACGCCGGCGGACAGGAACGAGGGAGCGCCCTGCGTGATGAGCGTGAGGACCAGTGCGGTCACAAAGGCGGCGCTCACCTGGAGCGCGGAGTTCTCGAGGCCCTCGATGTGCGGCGCACCCTTGCTGGCGATGACCATCAATGCATAGCAGAAGGCCGAGGCGATTCCACAGACGATGCCCGCAATGGGCATATTGCCGCCTAGACCTTGCGCTGCAATGAGAAAAGCACCGCAAGCAACGGCGACAAAGCCGGCGATTTTGCCGCCGGTCAGCTTTTCGCCAAAGATGAGCGGGGAGAGCGCCATGACAATGATGGGGCCGCAGTAGTACAGCAGCGAGGATACGCCGACGCCGATCGTCTGGTAGGCGCGGAACAGAAAAATCCAGCTGGCGCCCAGCGCAGCTCCCGAGAGGAGGAGGGCCGCGGCTTCGCGGGGACGAGATGGCGCCTGCAACTTATGGTGTTGGGTGATGGCGAGGATAGTGACAAGCGAGAGAGCGCCCAAAAACGTGCGTAGCAGCACGATATCGGAGCTCGGCAGCGCGATGGCAGCGGCGATGATGCCGTTGGAGCCAAACAATAGCAATGCTGCTAAGTACGTAAACAGTCCGTTGTTCATGCGCTTCCATCCCCTCTATATCCGAGCATGTTCACTATGGGTGAACTGGATTTAGAAGAAAAGCGAATATAATGCATGGAAAACATGACAAAAACTCATACAAGGGTGGGGACGTGCCATGGAGACCAATATCCAAAAGATGC
Source organism: uncultured Collinsella sp. (assembly GCA_900553345.1). GTDB lineage: Bacteria > Actinomycetota > Coriobacteriia > Coriobacteriales > Coriobacteriaceae > Collinsella. Next base: position 6,614 of record USDE01000055.1, on the reverse strand, counting down.
AAGTGCTGCTCGAGACGGTGCGTGCCGGCAGCTTTACGCGTGCTGCAGAGCGGCTGAGCTATTCGCAGTCGGGCGTGAGCCGCATGGTGGGCGACCTTGAGGCAGACTGGGGTTTTAAGGTGCTTGATCGCAGCCGCGAGGGCGTGGTGCTTTCTGCCGACGGGCGGCAGGTCATGCCGGCAGTCGAGGCGTTATGCGAAGAGTTTGGCCGCCTGCAGCGACGCGTGGACGAGATGCGAGGGCTCATGCGCGGCAAGATCTGTATCGGTACGTTTTCGAGTGTGGCGACTCATGTACTGCCGCCGGTGATCGCGCGCTTTCGCGCCGATCATCCGGATGTCGATTACGAGCTGCTGATGGGCGATTACTCAGAGATTGAACAATGGGTGGCTGAGGGTCGTTGTGACCTGGGCTTTATCCCGCGTGAGCCCCGAGAAAACGGCATGGCATCGTGGTCTTTGGTGCGCGACGAGTTGATGGCGGTAGTACCGGCAGACTCTTTGCTTGCCACGGCGGAGGTCGTTTCTCTTGCCGATTTAGCCAACGAGCAGTTTATTCTGCTGGAACGCGGTAGCGACGACGAGATTACGCCGCTGTTCCGTCGGGCGGGACTGACGGTGTGCTCCAAGCTGTCGACCTGGGATGACTATGCGATTATGGCCATGGTTGAGGACGGCCTGGGTGTGAGCATTCTTCCCGCGCTCATCTTGCGCCGTTGTCAGTTCGATGTTGCCGTGCGTTCGCTCGAGGGACATCCCCATCGGCAGATCAACGCCATATATCGAACGGCCGATGTTTCGCTTGCCGCCGCCCGTTTCCTCGAATACCTCTAAACGTGTACACACCATTGTTCGCTTTGGGCAAATCTCGGAGTCCGATACATTTTCTTATGAAATTGAACTTTCGAATGAGGTACGGCGCTATACTGCTTGCTAAATTGAACCCTGGTTCAATTCGTGTTCTATAAATTGAACTTTGCCAGCAAGGAGGTTCTAGTGGCCCAAGAGACGTTTAGCGATCGCCTGCGACAGGCTATGTCCGATCGCGACGTTCGCCAGTCGGACGTGATCCGCGCATCGGAGATGCTCGGCAAAAAACTCGGCAAGAGTCAGATGAGCCAATATGTGAGCGGCAAGACGATCCCGCGGCGCGATGTGGCTGAGCTGCTCGCCCGTATTTTGGAGGTCGATGTTACCTGGCTGCTTGCCGGCGACGCCGATCAAGGCGAGGCATCATCACCCCGCAACGATTCCAAGCCCGAACCCCATCCCTCAGCTCAAATTGCAAGGAGCACCACCATGCGCACTTTTTCTAAATCCACCAAGCTCGATAACGTCCTGTATGACGTGCGCGGCCCCGTCGTCGACGAGGCCGCCCGTATGGAGGACGAGGGCGAGCGCATCCTCAAGCTCAATATCGGTAACCCGGCGCCCTTCGGTTTCCGCACGCCCGATGAGGTCATCAAGGACATGCGCCAGCAGCTGCCCGACTGCGAAGGCTATTCCAACTCGCGCGGCCTGTTCTCCGCGCGCAAGGCGATCATGCAGTATTCGCAGATCAAGGGCCTGCCCAACGTTCAGATGGAGCATATCTACACGGGCAACGGCGTGTCCGAGCTCATTCAGCTTTCGATGAACGCGCTGCTCGACAATGGCGACGAGATTCTGATCCCCAGCCCCGACTACCCGCTGTGGACGGCGTGCGCGACCCTTGCCGGCGGCCATCCTGTGCACTACCTGTGCGACGAGCAGGCGGATTGGTATCCCGACCTGGAGGATATGGAGTCCAAGATCACGAGCGCGACCAAAGCCCTCGTCATCATCAACCCCAACAACCCCACGGGCTCCGTTTACCCGCGTGAGGTGCTCGAGGGCATCGTTGAGGTTGCGCGCAGGCACCAGCTCATGATTTTTGCAGACGAGATTTACGACCGCCTGTGCATGGACGGCTACGAGCACGTCTCGATTGCCTCGCTCGCCCCCGACCTGCCCTGCGTTACCTTTAGTGGCCTTTCCAAGTCGCACATGATTGCGGGCTATCGTATTGGCTGGATGGTGCTTTCGGGCAACCAGCGCTGCATGAGCGACTTCATCATGGGTATCAACATGCTCTCCAACATGCGCCTGTGCTCCAACGTGCCGGCTCAGTCGATCGTTCAGACGGCACTCGGTGGTCATCAGTCCGTTAACGACTACATCCGTCCCGGCGGCCGTGTCTACGAGCAGCGCAACTTTGTGTATGAGGCGCTCAACAAGATTGACGGCATCTCGGTGGTTAAGCCGCGCGCGGCGTTCTACATCTTCCCCAAGATGGATGTGAAGAAGTTCAACATCACCGATGACGAGCAGTTCGCCCTTGACCTGCTGCACGAGAAGAAGATCCTGATCACGCGCGGCGGCGGCTTCAACTGGGCTGAGCCCGACCACTTCCGTATCGTGTACCTGCCGCGCATGGAAGTACTCAAGGAGTCCCTCGAAGACCTCGCCGACTTCTTCGATCACTACCGCCAGGCGTAACGGCAAAGGTAGCCTGTAATGAAACGGTCGGCCCGCAACGGATGCGGGCCGACCGTTTTCTGTCTAAGCCCGTGCTGTTAGCGCTTGTCTCGTTGAGCGGGCGAGGTTCGCGCGTGAGCGGTAAGTTCTATTCCAAAATGGAATACAGTGGGCTTAAGCTGGAATTGATGTCCGGGTACCTGCTTTTCTAGAATGTTTTCAACAAGATGAAAGGCGGTTCCAACCAATGATTATCGATGCAAATTCCTACTGGTTCGACGAGCGCATCTTTCATGACGAGACGCTCTGCGAACAGTTTTTGGCCGAGGTACCCCGCGCCTATGACACCGAAGGCTATCTGACCATGAATTCCGCCGGCAAACGACAGATCGTGATCGAGATGCCCGCCGGTTCTCCGGGTCTTAACTACATTGAGGGCGACTACACCCTCGAGAAGCGCTTGGCCGATATGGATGAGGCGGGGGTCGACAAGGCGATCCTTAAGTTCCCCGGCTGCCACGAGTGGATGTCGCTCGAGATGTGCCGGCGTTTCAACGACGGTATGGCTGCTGACGCGAAGGCGTCAAATGGCCGTCTGATTCCGCTTGTTGCCGTGCCGCCCTTTGGCACCAAAGCGAATTTGGAGGAGCTCGACCGCAGGCTCGACGATGGTTTTGCGGGCGTGCAGCTCTGCGCTCACTACGGCAAGCGCTATCTCGACGACCAGGTCTTCTCGAGCTTTTTCGAGCACCTGAACGAACGTCATGCCACCGTTTACGTGCACCATGTTCCCGTGCCGGTCGAGAACGAGTCGCTTCTCGCGTACGACAACCTTCGCCGCTCTTATGGCCGCTGCGTCGACCAAACTACGGCGATCGGCCGAGAGATCTTTGGTGATTTCTTTGAGCGCTATCCCAATATCAAGATGGTCCACTCCATGCTCGGCGGCGCATACTTTGCGTTCAAGGAGATGCTGCTGCCTCATGGTCCCAAGCGCCCTGATGCTTCTGGCCGTTTTCAGGTCGATACCGAGACCGTTTCCAGGCACCTCGAGAACAACATCTATTTCGACATGTCCCATGCCCAGCCTTGGGGCAAGACACTCCTCGCCTGCGCGGTTGACGTGCTGGGTGCAGACCATATTGTTTTTGGCACGAGCTATCCCGTTAAACGCGAGTGGCTCACCGAGGGTGTCGCCTGCGTTCGCGCTGCAAATCTGAGCGATACAGACAGCGACCTTGTGCTTGGCGGTACGGCGCAGCAACTGTACGGTGTCGAGTGAGCGGCAATCAGAGGGGAGTATCTGCCATGGGCGAAGGAGAGATGAGGGCTGGGGCCGCTCGTGTGGCCATCGATCTTGGGGACGTGTTGCCGTTCGACGGTTTCGACGAACTCCGTCATGAGGTCTTCGCCCGTGCCCTTATCATCGAGGGGATGGGGCGACGCGCCTGCGTCCTTTCGCTTGAGGTCACCTCGATCGCTCCGGCTCTACTCGCCGATCTGCGTGAGGTTGTTGAGGATGCCGCCAATTGCAGCGGTGCTTATTCTTGGGTGGTTCCTACCCACACGTTTTCCATGCCTCACGTCCGCACTCCCGGGCATCTTGCCGACGATGCTACCCGCAATCGCAACGAGCGCTATCGCGCAGCGCTCGTCGCTGCCGCCCGCACGGCTGTCGAGCGCGCTGTTGCGGGCATTCGCTCTGCCACGCTCGCCACTGTGGAGGGCGAATGCCCCGTGAACGTTAATCGCGACATTGAGACGCCTGCCGGCTGGTGGTTGGGCTCGAATCCCAGGGGGTTTGCCGACCACACGATGCCCGTACTCGCCATAAGGGATGCCGGGGGCGAGTATGTTGCCGTGCTCGCGATGGCGGATGTTCAGTCCTCCGTGCTCGACGGGTCGCGCGACTCCGAGGGGAGGCGCATGGCGAGCGGAGACCTCTTTGGTTTTGCCGCCATGTCACTCGAGCGCGAGCTGGGCGGCGTTGCCCTGTTGCTGCCAGGCGCCGCGGGCGACCAAGGTCCGGCGGAGCGCGCCATGAACGTCATGTTCGATGCGGTCGGCGTTAAGCAGACGGTCGATGCCCATGAGGACGGATACCGCATGCTGCACCAGCAGGGGCAGGCCTTGGGCGATGCTTTGATCGAGGCCGCTCGCATGGCGCGTGAGGATGACGCTACCGGCATCGATGCCCGCACGGTCGACGTTCTCCTGCCCGCTCAGACACGCGCCGATTTTCACTCTTTGGCTCCGCACCGAACGTATGAGTTTCATGCCGCTGGCGAGCAGCGCACGAGGGTCTATCTGCTCCGGCTGGGAAACGTCGAGCTTGTCGGCGTACAACCCGAGGTCTCGAGTGCATTCGGCGCCACTGTGCGCGCCGCTCGGTCCGGCTCTGTGTTCTTTGCCACGCTCGTCAACGGCGGACAGAAGTACCTACCGGCTCCCGACGCGTACGAAAAAATCACCTATGAGGCTATGAACTCCGGTTTTGCCGCCGGATCCCATGAGCGCCTCGTCGAAATCATCATTGCCGCCTTGAATGCGGCGTGACACAGAAGGAGAACGTGCATGAACATTGGACACGCGCGCCGCAAAATCACCCCACAGGGCGACATCTACCTGATTGGCTACCGCAATCTTCCCAACCGTCTTGAACCTGCGACAGGCGTCCATGACGACGTCTTCGCCAACGCCATCCTCTTCCAGCAAGGCGAACGTGAAGTGTTTCTCTTTAATGCCGATGTCCTCGAGTTCGAGGAAAGCATGGCCGAGGAAGTCAAGACAATGCTCGCTGAGCGCTACGGCATTGACCGTGATTGCGTTCTGCTCTCGGCGACGCACGACCATACTTCAATCGTCGCTTACCACCGCAGCTGGTGGACGGGAAAATTCGACGAGAACTACTACCGCTGGTTCCTCGATACCATTTGCCAATGCTTTGAGGAGTGCCGCGCCAACGCACAGCCCGCGATTTGTCGCTTGGGCAAGCAGGTCATCACCGGTTTCTACGACAACCGCATCATCCCAGGTGAACTCGCCGACAATGAGGTCATTGTCGTATCGTTCTTCGATACCGAAGGCAAGCCATTTGCGGGCTTTGTGAACTGGGCGGTGCATTCCGCTTGCGTCGGACCCGACTGCACGGAGCTCACGAGCGAACTCGCCGGTCTTACCGGCAAAAAGCTCGCTCAGAGTCTTGGTTACTATCCGGCCATGGTCGTCGGTGCTGCTGGCGACTGTAGCGACCGCAATTTTCGCCAGGGACGCGGCATTCCCGAGGTCGAGCGCGTTTCGACCGGTCTTGCCGAGGCGATTTCCCAGATCAAGCTCGATTGCGAGGTCGTTCTCGACCGCATCGAGCCTCAGACGTTCTATCACACCGTTGCCCATGACGACTTTTCGCTCACGCTTAAGTGTGCCGTCATCAGTCTGGGCGGCCTGCATCTCTTTGTGTGCCCGAGTGAGCTCGGCAGCGACCTGGGTATTCGCATGAAGCGCGAATGCCCGGTCGAGGGAATAGTTTGCGGTTACACCAACGGCTATTACGAGTACTTCCTTCCGGCGCGTGAATACGGCCTCTCCTTTGAGACCGAGCGTACCCAGATTCCCCAGGGCGAACCGGAACGTCTGTGTGACAAGTTCTGCCAGACGACGAGACTTCTCGGCGCAGCAGATTCGCGTCTGTAGACCTGATTGCGTGATATGGGCCAATGAGGCTCCCTGCCACGTGATCGGCATCTTCCATCTTCTCTGCCGTTTCCCATCCCGGGCGTACGTGCGTCCGCGGATTTCAAAGGGGGAAGCGGATTCCTTGCCCTCCCACGTCGACTACGGAGGCATGAAATCGATGCTATACCCCGCTCAGAAAAAGGAGAATTCCATGAAATACCAGAAGCTTTGCGATGAAATCATCACAAAGGTCGGTGGTCGAGACAATGTGTTAGACGTGAGCCACTGCATTACGCGTCTCCGCTTCCACCTCAAGGATGAATCACTTGCCCAGACCAATGAGCTTAAGGCGACGAAGGGCGTCGTTGACGTCATCCAGGCCGGCGGACAGTACCAGATCGTGATCGGCGCCACCGTCGAGGCCGTCTACAACGACCTTGTTCA
>USDE01000054.1 GCA_900553345.1 uncultured Collinsella sp. | reverse complement strand
GGTGTTGTGGAGCGGGTTGACGACACCCCAAGCTATGCCCAGGGCGACCTGGCCGACAAGGGCCACACCCACGTACGGCGTCCCCACATAGAGCAGGCTTCCCAGGCCCACGGACATAAGTGCCACGAGCAGCGTTTTTAGGTTTACCAAGTGCGGCGGCAAGCGGAGCGCGAGCACGGCACCCAGCACCGCGCCCACGCCCGAAGCCGACGAGAGCCAGCCCATCCACTCAACGCCGACGCGTAGGACATCGCGATAGAAAAACGACTCGAGCGGATCGAAGGCTCCGTAGCCAAAGTTCGAAAGAAAAATGATGCAGAAAAGTAGCGCGAGGACGCTGTTGGTGAAGACTGTCTTGATGCTGGCTGCGAAGGTGGCGCGGGCGGACGTGCTGGGGTTGGAGCTTTGTCCCGCACGCTCCCCTTCCTCTGCCGAATCGGCATCCGCATCCCCGGCGACATGGCTGGTCTGCGGCCTAAAGCCCCAACCGACGACGAACGCCAGCACGGTAAAGAGCATCATGAGCACGAACACCGCGCGCGACGACGCAGCCGCTGCGACAAAGCCGCCCAGCGTGGGGCCAACGATAATACTCACGTTTGAGAACATGGCGATGGCGGAGTTGATGTCTTTGAGCTCGACGGGATCATCGGTGAGGTAGGCCGGATAGGATGTGGCAATGGGCTGGGCGAATCCCATCGTAAAGCCCAGAAACACCGCGCCGAGCAGGACGATGCCGGTCGCGCTGCCAAAGACGAGGATTGCCGCGCCGGTTGCCAGCGTGCCCACGATGCTCAGCAAGAAATGACGGCGCGGGCCGCAGGCGTCGAGCGCCGCGCCGCCCGCAAAGGATCCCAGAATCACAAATACGTTCATAAAAAGGACGGCCAGCGATGTCGCCACGACCGAGGCATCGTCTGCATAGGTGAGTGTTCCGATAACGCCGATAAAGTAGCTGGTCTGAAAACCGGTGTAGATGAGAAAGCGCATCGCCACCAGGCGCTTGGCCTGCGCGGACAGCGAAGGTTGAGGTTTTGAGAGAAGAGATGCGAGCATGGAGACTCCTCGTTTCATACGAATACGGGCGGTGGGTATTCGCCACCGCCTGTCAAATCAATCTATCCGCATGAAACATTAAGGACTCATCAAGCCCCTTCTCTCCGTTTTCGCCCGCCATGAACTACCTGGTAGATTGTAAGGCATGCCCCACGCATCTACCAAAGCAAAAACCACCACAAAGGTGCCTGGCCCCTTTGTGGTGGAAGTGACGTTTGCCCAGATAAAACCTGCCAAAATAAACCTGTCCCCTTTTGGCATGTTATGACAGCGCAGCGAGCCGGTTCTAAGTGCCCCAGGTCGCCCCGAAAGAGGAGCGACGCGTACTTTGGTACGCGAGCGACGGCTTGAGGGGCGAGATGGGGTGCTTGGGGCCGGCGCAGCGTCAAGCCTGAAGGTGGTCTTGGATGAGATCGCAGATGGCTCGGGCGTCGTTGATGTTGATGGCTCGGGTCGCAAAGCCGGCGTCGAAGGCCTGACGCGCCAGGGCCTCGTTACAGGCAAGGGCCAGCGTGCGGCCGTCGACCAGGTCGAGCGAGCTCTTGCCGCGCAGACGGTCGACACCGGAGCGCGCGACGACGATGTTGTCGAAGCCCTCGGTCTTGTAACCCTCGATGATCACCACGTCGACATCGTTGTAGCGCGACAGCAGCTCGCGCGCGGGCATCTCGTCCTCCTCGCGCGTGTCGGCGTACTCCGCCCAGCGCGTGGCGCAGATGAGGCCCACGTGCTTGGATCCGGCCTGGTGATGGCGCCACGTATCCTTGGCGGGCACATCGATATCAAAGCCGTGGTGCCCATGATGCTTGAGCGAACCCACGCGCAGGCCGCGGCGGGTGAGCTCGGCAATGACCTTCTCGACGAGTGTGGTCTTGCCCGAGTTTTGGTAACCGATAAACGCGATCGCAGGGACGGCCGGAGCTGCAGGCGCGACGGCGATGGGTGCGCTCGCGAGGGCGGCACCGTCAGCAGCCACGGCCTCAACAGCAGCGGCCTGACGCTCTGCACGATCCCACACGCCCGAGCGGCCGCCCTCCTTGTGCAGCAGGCGTACGTCGACGATCTCCATGCCGCGATCGACCGCCTTGCACATGTCGTAGATGGTCAGACACGCGGCACTCGCGCCAGTCAGGGCCTCCATCTCGATACCTGTCTTGCCCGTCACGCCGGCCGTAACCAGTACGTGAAAGCCAACCTGCCCGTCCGAGCGCGCCGGCGCCCAGCCCTCGGGCACGTTCTCGACAGGCATCCCCGCCGAAGCGATGGGCGCAATGTCGCACTTGCTCTTGGTAATGAGCAACGGATGGCACATGGGAATGATGTCGCTCGTGCGTTTGATGGCCATGATGCCCGCCACGCGCGCGCAGGCAAGCACGTCGCCCTTCTTGGCGCGGTCCTGTAGCACCATGGCCTGCGTCTCGGGATGCATGAGGATGGTGCCCTCGGCGATGGCGATGCGATGCGTCTCGGCCTTGTCGGACACGTCGACCATGCGAACCTCGCCCTTGGCGTCCACATGCGTCAGCTCGTCGCGACGGGCGTCGCGGGCGGGCTCGGTGGCAGCGCTGACAGACGGCTGCGCGGGCGCGGCGGCGTTACCGGCCGCAGCCGTGACTTTGTGGGCAGACATCGCGGCCCTGCGAGCGGCCTTGGTGGCATCGGCGTACCTGCTCTTGGCCATATGATCATCCTCCGATTTGGGACATAAATCGTTGCGTGCCCTCAATTATCGCGTGTTCCTGCGGTTTGTGGGCCACGGCATCGCGCCAAATCGAAAGTACCTGCATATCATCACCACGACGCAGCGCCTCACGCACCGAATACTCGGCATCGCTGAACAGGCACGGACGCACGTTGCCATCGGCCGTCAGGCGCAGACGGTTGCAATTCGCGCAAAAATGGTTGGACATAGCGCTAATAAAGCCAACTGTTCCCGCCGCACCCGGAAAGTGCCAATAGCGCGCAGGGCCCGCGCCGGCAGGAGCGTCGTTGATGTCGAGCGGCTCGAGCTCGCCCAGTCCCGCCGCGGCGGCCCCGGCATTGATGCGCGCCCGCAGCTCGTCGCTCGGCACGGTATCGCTCGCGTCCCACAGCTCGGGATTGAGCGCGGGCGCATGCGGGTCCACAGCGCAATGCGAGCTCGTGCGCTCGTCGCCAATGGGCATATATTCGATAAAGCGCAGGTGAATGGGGCGATCGAGCATGAGCCGCGCAAGGGCCGCCACATCCTGGTTGAGCCGGCGCACAACAACGCAGTTGACCTTAACGGGCTCAAAGCCCCAAGCCAGCGCCGCGTCGATGCCAGCCATGGTCTGCTCGAGTCGACCCAGGCGCGTGATCTTTCCAAACAGCGTAGGGTCGAGCGTGTCGAGCGAAATGTTGACGCGGTTAAGCCCGGCATCTTTGAGCTGCGGCGCCAACTTGGGAAGCAGGGCGCCGTTGGTGGTGAGCGAGATGTCCTCGATCTGCGGAATCGCGCGAATGTCACGAATGAGCGGGATGATACGGCGGCTGACCAGCGGCTCGCCACCCGTCAGGCGCACGCGGCGAATGCCCTCCCCCGCCACCAATCGCACAAAGTGGGCGATTTCCTCGACACTGAGCAGCTCGTCGTGTGCACGGGGCGCCACGCCATCGGCCGGCATGCAATAGATGCAGCGGAAATTGCACTTGTCGGTCACGGCAATGCGCAGGTAGTTGATATCGCGGCCAAAGCCGTCATGTTGCACGTGCCCGTCCACGCAGCCCTCCCCTCGCGCGGCGTTTTATTCTTCGGAAAACATAATACCCCACGAGAGAATCATGCCGACACCCGTACGACAGGACAGGTCGCTTCGAGCAAAACGGACTTTCCAAGCCCATCCTCAGCACAGACCATCACAACATCCGATGCTTTTCCCGATTTTGGCAAAAAACGTCGAATGTTGTGATGGTTTGCCTGCCGCAGCGCCCCGTAGAAGGACCAAAGCACCCCTAAAGGCCACCGTCCCAGTGTCGAATCACGAACTCTCGCAGGTCGTTCTGACGTTTCTGGAATTTCTCGCTTCGGTCGCACTTAAGGCCCATAGCGAGCACGATGGCGTTCATCGCCCGGTGCAATTGCAGCTGGTGGGCAAACTGAGTCCCGGTGAGGACGATCATCCTAAAGCCCAGCGCGCTCAGCACGGTCATGCGCTCCGCATCCGACGCACTGCGCTGTTTATCAAGATGGTCCGAGCCGTTGTATTCAATCCCCGTACCGCTCGCAGGCGCATATACGTCGATCTCGAAATACCCGGCCTTTGCGAGATACTTGAACTCGTTGGGAACATCGACCCGATGGTTGAGCTCGATCTTGGCGTATCCCAGCCCTCCCTGGGAACGTTTTGCTACGACCATGATTGCGGCGGCCGTCTCCATGGGCGATCGCGCGCCATCGTGCACGCGCCTGAGCACGGCGGCTGCACGTATGGCCCCCTGACGAGATCGGTTCTCATTGCAATAGGCAATCAAGTCGGCAACGGTGTACCTCTGCCCCATCTCGATATAATCGCCTGTCGACAGATGATTCAAATGGTATCGGGCGCAGATTTCATACCCATATTCCAGCTGCTCGGGCTCGCTCATCCACGAACCCGCTTGGACAAAGCACATGACCTCATCAACCACCAGAAGGCCCTCTGCCACCTCGATAAGATGGCCTGAAGGTACCGGCGCTCCAAACACGTGGCACCTAAATCCAGCCGGCGTCGAGCGCTCAAAATCGAAGTTGACGAGTGTGTCGATATGATCGAGCTCTTCTCGTGGAATACCAAGCGAAACCAGATAGTCGGTAACGATCCCAACTGCTGTTGAAGCCCTCAGTCCCTTGGCATCGAGTCCCAATTTGGGCAGGCTCGCGGTCGGCTCCGCCTCGTTAGCAAGCGAGTCCTCATCGTGTAGGCTGCTTGCTCGCGAGAGCGGCTCGAACGGGCGCGCCACGTTGTGGTACAGCCAGGCAGTCTTATGGGACAGGACGATCGGCAAGTCCATGAGCCCTCCAATGGAGTCGGATAACCAACCTTATTCCCCTGCCCACGGGTCCGCACACCTTCGTGCGCAAGAAAGCGATTCCACCCGTTCGAGTAGCAGAAAAACCATCACAACATTCGATGCTTTTCCCGATTTTGGCAAAAAACATCGAATGTTGTGATGGTTTGAGGCGAGGGGCACGGAGAGGTCAAAGCATCATGCTCGAACGGGTTAATCCAGCTCTTTTAAGCCATGTGCCAGCTGCCAGTACTCGCCGTGCTGGGCGAGCAGCTCTTCGTGCGTGCCGCGCTCGATGATGCGGCCGTGTTCGAGGACCATGATGGCATCGGCGTCGCGGACGGTGGACAGGCGGTGCGCAATCATAAACGTGGTGCGTCCGCGCATGATGCGGTCCATACCGCGCTCGATGAGCTTTTCGGTACGCGTGTCGATGGAGCTCGTGGCCTCGTCCAGGATGAGCACCGGCGGGTCGGCGACGGCCACGCGCGCGATGGCGAGCAGCTGGCGCTGACCCTGCGACAGGTTGGCGCCGTCGGCCGTGACCGGTGTGTAGTAGCCCCGCGGCAGGCGGCGGATAAACGAATCCGCGCAGGCGGCCTCAGCAGCGGCACGCACTTCCTCGTCGGTCGCGTCGAGCTTGCCAAAGCGGATGTTCTGCGCAATGGTGCCGCTAAACAGGTGCGTATCCTGCAGCACAATGCCGAGCGACCCGCGTAGGCTGGCCTTGGCGATGTGCTTGACGTCGATGCCGTCGTACGTGATCTCGCCATCATCGACCTCGTAGAAGCGGTTGATGAGGTTGGTGATAGTCGTCTTTCCGGCGCCCGTCGAACCCACAAAAGCGATCTTTTGTCCCGGCTTGGCAAACAGGTTGAGGTCCGTGAGCACGCGCGTGCCCGGCACGTAGGAAAAGTCCACGGCATGGAAGCGCACGTCGCCGGCGAGCGGCACCAGACCGGTCACAAGCTCGGTACCGTCGGCCGACACCGCACGACCTGCATCGTCGACCGAGGCAACATCGTGCAGATGCCCGTACGCGCCCACGCCACGGCCCTCGGGAATCTTCCACGCCCACGCGAACTCGCCCGTCTGCACCAGCTCCACGCAACCCTCGTCCACCTCGGGCTCAAGGTCCATCGCGGCGAACAGGCGCTCGGCACCGGCCAGCGCGTTGAGCAAGAAGTTGCCCAGCTGCGTGAACTGGTTGATGGGCATGGCCGCCTGGCGCACAAAGACCAGGTAGCTCGCGAGCGCGCCCACGTCGGCCAGACCGTTGATGCAGAGCATGCCTCCCGCCACCGCAACGATCGCGTAGTTGGCATAGCCGATCACCACGGTCATGGGCACCATCGAGTTGGCGTAGGCCTGCGCGGCGCCACCGGTGCGGCGCAGCTCCTGGTTGCGCGCGTCAAAACCGGCCACGTTGGCCCGCTCGTGGTTGAAGACTTTGATGACCTTTTGGCCCGAGACCATCTCCTCGACATATCCGTCCAAGTCGCCGAGCGACGCCTGCTGGGCGGCAAAGAAACGCTTGGAGCGAATGCCCGAGTAGCGCGCGTACAGCACAATGGCCGCGTCGCACACGAGCGTGATGATCGTGAGCTGCCAGTTGAGGATGATGAGCATGGCCGTGGTGCCAATCACCTGGATGGTCGCCTGAATCACGTTAGCAAAGCTGTTGTTGAGTGCCTCGGAGACCGTGTCGACGTCGTTGGTGAAGAAGCTCATGATGTCGCCCGAGCGCGTGCTATCGAAATAGCTGAGCGGCAGCGTCTGGATATGTGCGAACAGGTCGCGGCGGATGTCGGACACCACACGTTGGGCCGCGCGCACCATGATTTGCGAATAGCCCAGGGCCGACAGCACGCCCGCGGCGTAGATGGCGGCCGTAAAGAGAACCTGCTTAGTGAGCAGCTCCTCCCCACCCGTAGCCAAGCCGTTAACGATGGGGCGCACCATATAGGTGCCGGCAAGGCTCGCGATGGCGGCGATAGAGGCGAGCACGCCCACCGCAAGCAGCGAGAACTTGGCATGGCCCATATAGCTGAGCAGGCGGCGGAGCGTCTGCCCCAGATTGGCCGGGCGGGCCTGAGCGGATGTCTTAGGCATGGAGCTCACCCCCTTCTCGGGTCAGGGCATCTGCGGTCGTATCCCCCGCGAACTCCATCTGCGAGGCGTAAATCTCCTGGTAGATGTTGTCACCCGCCAGCAGCTCCTCGTGCGTGCCCACGCCATGGACACGGCCGTCGTCCAGCACGACAATGCGATCGGCATCCATCACGCTCGCGATGCGCTGGGCGATGATGATCACGGTCGTATCAGGAATCTGCGCGATGTGCTCGCGGATCTTGGCGTCGGTCGCCATATCGACCGCGCTGGTCGAGTCATCAAAAATGAGCACGCGCGGATGCTTGAGCAGCGTACGCGCGATGCACAGACGCTGCTTCTGCCCGCCCGAAACACCGGCGCCGCCCTGGCCCAGCTCGCCATCCAGCCCGCCGATACGGTCCAGGAACTCGTCCACACACGCCGCACGGCAAGCACGCAGCAGTTCCTCGTCGGTGGCATCGAGCGCGCCCCACTGCAGGTCCTCGCGCACGGTGCCCGTAAACAGCACATTCTTTTGCAGCACAATGCCCACGGCATCGCGCAGAGCGGCCAGGTCGTAGTCGCGCACATCGCGCCCGCCCACGAGCACAGCGCCCTCGGTCGCGTCGTACAGGCGCGCGATGAGCTGCACGAGCGAGCTCTTGCCCGAGCCCGTGCCGCCGAGCACGCCCACCGTGGAGCCCGACTCGATGCGAAGGTCGATATGCTCGAGCACGTCCTCGGCAGCATCCGCGCGGTACTTAAACGACACGTCGCGGAACTCAATGCTTCCGTCGGCGGCCTCGCGCACAGCCACGTCTGCCGCGGGCGCCTGGATGAGCGACTGCTCGTCGATCACCCGCGAGATGCGCTCCACGCTGGCAAGCGCGCGCGTGAGCAGCAAAAACACGTTGGAAATCATCATGAGCGAGTTCATGATCAGCAGCACGTAGCTCATAAAGCCCGCGAGCGAGCCCACACCTAGCTCACCGGCAATAATCATG
>USDE01000053.1 GCA_900553345.1 uncultured Collinsella sp. | reverse complement strand
GCATGGGCGTCGGTCGGTGCGGCGGCATCCGCGCTCGCGGGCGTTTCGGTATCGATGCCCACGCCGTCACCAAACAGACTCGATTGCTCCATAGCGGCACTCCTTCGCTCGATTTCAAACGGATACTAGAGTACCACCGGTCACCATGGGGCCGAATAACCCTTTCGAACCGCACCGAATCGGCAGCCGACGGACCGGGGTGGATCGCGCGATCAAACCATGTCCTTTTCAGCTTTAAATGATCCGTTTTCCTCCGTCCCCAACGGATCAATGAGAAAAGAGGGGCTGTCCCACGTTGATGGGACCGCCGTGAAGATCGCCCCGGTCTATTCGGGATTGGTGATACACTCGCCCAACGCCAGCCGCAACAGCCAGATACTGGCGCAGCTGCTCGTCGGTAATACCGCCGTTGCCGGTGTCGGTCGCGCTATCGTCCTGCTGCTGGTTCTGCAGCTCCTCGTCGGAGCCCAGCTCGACGGTGACCTTTTTCTCTTCCTTGCCGCGCACGAGCGTAATCTCGACCTTCTCGCCCACCTCGTGGCTGCGCAGCGCGATGATCAGGCCATCGGCACTCGTAATCTCATCGTCGCCCAGCTTGGTAATGACATCACCCTCCTGGATGCCGGCCTTGGCTGCAGGACCGTCCTCGACAACGCTCGCCACATACGCGCCGCTATCGGTACTCAGCTTGTTGGTGCGGGCGTTAAGCGCATTGACGCTCGAGAGCGTGGCGCCCAGGTACGGGTGCACCGGCGTCTTACCGTCGATGATCTGGTCGGCAATGTCCTTGGCGTAGTTAACGGGAATAGCAAAGCCCACGCCCGAGCTGGAGCCCGAGTAGCTCTCGATGAGCGAGTTGATACCCACCAGCTCGCCATTGTCGTTGACGAGCGCGCCGCCGGAGTTGCCCGGGTTGATGGCGGCATCGGTCTGGATCATGTTGGCGTAGATGGTGTTGCCGCTGGTAGAGCTCATAGCCGTGGAGCGATAGAGCGCCGAGACGATACCCGTGGAGACAGACTGCTCGTTGCCGAACGGCGAACCGATCGCCATGACCCACTCGCCCACGTTGAGCTTGGAGGAGTCACCGATCTCGATCGGCGTGAGCTTGGAGGCGTCGGCATCCTTGAGCTTGATGACGGCCAGGTCGCTCGAGGCGTCGTTGCCCACGAACTCGGCCTCATAGGTGGTGCCGTCGTCCATGGTCACCACGTACTGGTCGTAACCATCGACCACGTGGTTGTTGGTGAGGATGTGGCCCTCGGTATCGAGCACCACGCCCGAACCGACGCTGCCCGAGCTATCCGACTCATCAGCAGACTGCGAAAGCGAGCCATTCTGGCTGCCGCTCGAAGTGGCGGTGATGGAAACGACGGAGGGCAACGCCTTGGCAGAGACGGCCTCGGCCAGCGTGGTGTCCTCGGAGTCAATCGTGATCTTTTGCGTCGAAGAACCCGAAGCACCCGCCGTCACGGCATTCTTTCCGCCGCCAATATTGAGCGTGCCGCTCATAATGAGCGCAATGACCAGCAGGGCTCCGCAGGCACAGCCGGCGAGTGCCGTAATAAAGATCGGCAGCTTTTTGGTCTTGGTCTTGACCACCGTGTGCTTGTTTACAACCTGCTGACCGCCCAGCGGCTGGCCGGTCTGTGTATCGTAAGCCTGCACGTAGGGAATGTTACTGCCGGCAGGCGTCGACTCCACCTGCACGCGCGGCTGCTGCTGAGTATCGCCGGCATTGCCCGCATCCTGAGGACGCTGGGAATCGTTCTCGCTCATGGCTGCGATCCTTTCGTCTAATAACCAAAGGCCCGCCAAACATGTGGCGGGCCATCATTGTTCACGTTGAGTTGTACCCCAATATGCGGGCATACGTGTATGAGAACGCAATCTTTTAGGAAGGCTTAAGTTCTGTTGCAGGCCCGAAAGGAACCCGCACCTGCGTCAATACCACCACAAAGGTGCCTGTCCCCTTTGTGGTGGAAATCTAGTCCTTAAACAGATAACCCACGCCGCGGACGGTGGTGATGTGTGCCGCGATCTGCGGGCCCACCTTGGAGCGGATGCGTCGGATGTGCACGTCGACGGTACGCGTACCGCCGCAGTACTCAAAGCCCCACACGCGGTGCAGCAGCACCTCGCGGCTGTAGGCACGGTTGGGGTGCGTCGCCAAAAAGCTCAGCAGCGAATACTCCATAAGCGTCAGGTCGATGGGCTCGTTATCGAGCGTCACCTGGTAGGTAGCCAGGTTAATCTCGAGGTTATCGATGTTGAGCACATCGTCGGCGGCGACGGTCTCTTCCTCGCCCATCAGGCGCTGCGCGCGAGCCTTAAGCTCGTTGGGCGTCGCCGTGGGGCATACAAAGTCGGCATGCGCGTGATTCGGCAGGCGCAGGGTGCCGAGCGCCTCGTCGTCGACGATCACCAGCATGGGGACGCCGCCGCGATCGTCAAGCCACTTGGCAATCTGATCGATGCGGTCGCTGCGGATGCCATCGGAATCGAGGATCAGCAGGTCAAAGTCGTGCGCCGCAGTCGGCGAATCGGGGGTGGCCAGGCTCACCTCGACACCCAAGGTGGTCGTCAAGCTGCGGGCAAACTCGTGGAAGCGCGTCGTGCGCGCCATGAACAGGGCACTCTTTTCGGACATATCGGCCTCCAAGGAAATGAGCTCAATCGTACTGGAACAAGCCAGCGCGATTAGGAGTTCGCCAGGTAGTGCTTGATCTCCCACTCGGTAATCGTGGACTCAAACTTATGCCACTCGTCGCGCTTCTTTTTAAGGAAGAAACTGTGGATGTGCTCGCCGAGGGCATCCTTCATAAACTGCGAGTCCTCAAACACGTCGAGCGCCTCTTTGAGCGAGCGCGGCAGCGGCGTGTAGCCGGCCTCGACCATCTGGCGGTCGGTGAGCTTGAGCGTCTCGGCCGTGGCCTCGGGCGGGAGCTCCAGCTTGCGCTCGATGCCGTCCAGGCCAGCCGCCAGCGTGACGGCGTTGACCAGGTACGGGTTGGCCATGGGGTCGGGACTGCGCAGCTCGATGCGCGTGGACAGCTGCTTGCCGGGCTTGTAGACCGGGATGCGGACCATGCTCGCACGATTGCGCAGGCCCCACGTGGCATACTGCGGCACGGAGTCGCCACCCGTGGTGATGCGTTTGTACGAGTTGACCGTGGGGTTGGTGATGGCGCTGATCTCGCGCGCGTGTGCCAGGATGCCGGCCATGTAGTGCTTGGCGATATCGGAGAGGTGGTACCTCTCGTCGTCCTCGCCCCAAAAGACGTTGTTGCCGTCGTGGTCGAACAGCGACTGATGCAAAAACATGGCGCTGCCGTCCTCGCCCGCCAACGGCTTGGGCATAAAAGAGGCGTGGCAACCGCTCTCGTAGGCCTGCTGCTTAATGATGAGTTTGGCCGTGGTGATGGCGTCGGACATGCTCAAGGCCTCGGCGTGGCGCAGGCTCATGCCGTGCTGCGAGCGGCCGGCGGCATGGAAGGTGTACTCCACGGGCACGGACATCTTCTCGAGCGTGAGGACCGTGTTGCGGCGCAGGTCGCGGGCGGCATCGCTCACCGAAAGATCGAAGTAGCCCACGTTGTCGAGCGGCTCGGGCGTGTGCTCGTCGGGGAAGTAGTAATACTCCAGCTCGGCACCCACGTTAAGCAGATAGCCAGCCTTCTCGGCCTTATAGAACATGCGGCGCAGGGCATCGCGCGGGTCGCCGGCAAACGGCTTGCGATCGGGGGTGCACACGTCGCAGAACACGCGGGCGACGCCGTTGTGGCTCGGGCGCCACGGCAGGATCTGGAAGGTCGAAGCATCGGGAAACGCCAGCATGTCGGCTTCCTCGGGCGTGGCAAAGCCCTCGATGGCGGAGCCGTCAAAGCCAATACCTTCCTCAAAAGCGACCTCGAGGTCCTCGGGGCTAATGGCAAAGTTCTTGAGGCGGCCGAGAATGTCGACAAACCACAGACGCACAAAGCGGATGTCACGCTGCTCTACGGAACGGAGTACGTAATCGATGTTCTGCTGGTTCATGTCGCTCCCCTTTCTTTCGGGCGGGTTTCGACTGGTCTATATCGCAGATACTATCGCAGAAAAATGTTTCCGCAGGGTTAAAGCGTATCAAGCGCTCAAAAAACGTGTGCGAGCAGGCCGTTGCGAACGAGCGGCTAGCGCGAAGTCGAAGCGCGGTGTTCAATGTGACCAGGAACCTCGATGCGCTTGGGGGCGAGCTTTGCGGCATCGCCCACCGTAGTGGTAACGACGTCGATGCGCTCGGATAGACGCTCGACTACGCGCTCGGCAATGGTAAGGGTGTCCTGCGCGGCCGTGGTCACACCGCCAAAGAGCACATAGTTCCAGGGGTAATCGTCGAACGTCGCGATCTTAAGACCCGCCGGCAACGAGGGTCCCAGCTGCGCCAGCGCCTCGGTCAGACGCAGGAAGACCAGGCCGTTGACGGCAATGAGGCCGAGCTTTTTACCTGCATAGCCGCGGATGGTCTCGTCCAAGCGGCCGACGCCCGTGGCGCCACCATCGGCCAGGGTGACGACCTCGCCCGCAAGACCGCGGCGCGAAAGCTCGTCGGCAAAAGCCTCGGCGCGCTCGCGACGCACGGGGCTGTCATCGCTTGCCTCGGTGAGCAGGCACAGGCGCTCGCTGCCAGCGGCAGCCAAGGCGTCTACCAAGCCGGCAACCAGCTCGCGGTTGTTAGATGTCACCAGATCGACACCGCCGGCGGCAACATCGCGGCCGAGCAGCACAACAGGCAGACGTCCCGCTGCCGCGGCGATCGCCTCGTCATTGCCTCCGCAGGTGTTGACGACCAGACCGTCCACGCCAGCATCGATAAGTCTGGCGAGCGACTCGGCCTCCTTAGCGGGATCGTTGCCGCTAATGGCCGTCATAAGCGAGCAGCCGCGCGCGGCGGCACTGGCGGAAAGTCCTTCGAGCATGGCGCTCGAGAATGGGTTGGCGATGTCGGCCAAGATCACGCCGATGAGGTTGGTGCGCGAGCTGCGCAGATTGCGCGCGGCGGCACGCGGGCGATAGCCGGTGCGCTCGATAACCGCTGCGATGCGAGCACGGGTTTCCTCGGTCATCTGCCCGGGGCGGTTATTGAGATAGCGCGAAACCGTGGCCGGACTCACGCCCGCCTCGGCGGCAATGTCCTTGATTCTCATCTGCGCCATAGCGCACCCCGTTTCCCAATTGTCAGCAGTCTGAGCCATTTTAGGCATTTTTTTAAAAATCTCGGTTGCAAAACGCTGTAGGTGAGCAACATCGTTTTTGCGTCTCGAGCAGATGCGATAATGGGCTAGATAGACGAGTCTTTGGACAGCTCAAAATAGTCGGGATGCAAGGCGATAACCGGGCCCTGCTCCTCGGGCATCAGATGCAAGTGCGTCTCTGCCAGATAACTCGCCGCATCGGTATCGCCCCTCTTAATGGCCTCGAGAATCCGGCGATGCTGCCGACGAATCGGCTCCCAATCCAGATCCTGCGACACCATACGCAACCAGTTGTATCGCTCAAAATGCGTGTTGACGCTCTTCATCCAATCCCACAGCATGTGACGACCGGCAATCTCAAAACACGTCTCGTGGAACAGGTTGTCCAGATCGAAAAAGCGACGCGTTTCGCTATGGTCGAGCGACTCGGACTCGGCAAGAATCTGCTCGAGCCAATGCTTTTGCTCGGGCGCAGCAGCCGAACAGCATTTAATGAGTACGCTTCTCTCGAGCTTCTCACGCAAGAAGCAGGCGTTTTCGGCGCGTTCCATGCTGATCTTAGAGACGTAGGTGCCGCTTTTGGGACGCGTTTCCACCAGCTCCTGCTCACGCAAGCGCACAAAGGACTCGCGAATGGGCGTGCGCCCGATTCCCGTCTCCTTTTCCAGACCAATCGCCGAAAGGCGCGTGCCGGGCTTGAGCTCGGCATAGATGATCTTGGAGCGCAATGCGTTGTATGCCTGGTCTTGCAGGCTCTGATTATGCTGGTGTTGTTCCATAAAGCCCTCGGATGAAGCTCACGGTTTGTCGAATTTCACCACGTAATACTATCGCATCGACACGCCCCGGCTCCCAATCAGTCTTTTTGGGACGGGGCTCTTTTAGCTACCCTGGCCCGCAGATCGGCCCCCTTGTCACAAAAGTGGCCCATCTACTACGTTAACACGGATAGCCTCGGCCATACCGAAAACCGTGAAAACAAAACCGCAGGTAGACAGCTTGTCGATTTTCGAAAAAGCCGACTATGGTTGACCCCTGCGGCTTAAACGTAGTAGATAGGCCCTTTTCGTGGCGCAGCACTACTGCACCCCAAATTGGTACCTCGAGCCTGTTATAAGTTGCTGTGAAATACGGACGGTTGATAATCAAGGCGCGCTATACGGCTTGCTATATCTCACTATACTTTGCTGTACGTCGCTATACTTTGCTATAACTTGACAATAATCGGCCCGTTACCATCCGGGATATAACGGACCCCAAGCCAACGCTGGCTTGGGGTCCGTCTTGTACCATGGCTCTTTTTGACTATGAGCGCTCGTATTTCGTGGCCCGCCCGGTTCCCTGCCTTACGATTGCATTCCGTTCAAGCAGAGATTCGAGTGCCGCCAACGTCCGCATGCGGCTCAGCCCCGTCTGTTTTTCAATCTCGCTTCGCGACATAATTCGACCGCCCGACAAGGCTTTGAGAACCTGGACCTCTTCCTCGGACCCTTCAAGGGCATCGGTAACGGGCAATGTGACGGCCACCATGCCGCCGCGAACATCAAAAATTGGTTGATTGATCGAATCGCGATAGGCACGTCTAATGCGCGCGATTCCCGTACCAAATTTCTCGATGTAATCCAGCTTTAAGAAGGCCTCTGCAACGATGGGGTTTCTGAGCACGGATATCTGCCCATACAGGTATTGTTCCGTCGTCAAACCGGCGGGCAGCGATCCGGGGGAGGTCACAACGACACGATCATCGTACAGGGCAATTTGAACGTTCGCTCGAACGTCCCACGTCCGATGCACCAAAGCATTTGCGACAGCTTCGCGAAACGCCTCGAGAGGAATTCGATCGGTTTGGACGCGCTCCATCCCTTCGATACGCTCATAACGGTAGTAGCGTGCAAACATAGCTACCGCCCTGTCCACCTGCTCAATTGCGGATACATTTGTCGCCGCTTCGCGATCCAAGATCACATCCTCGGTATCACCA
This sequence comes from uncultured Collinsella sp., assembly GCA_900553345.1. Lineage (GTDB taxonomy): Bacteria > Actinomycetota > Coriobacteriia > Coriobacteriales > Coriobacteriaceae > Collinsella. Next base: position 984 of record USDE01000053.1, on the reverse strand, counting down.
AAACGGACGCAATCGATGCCCGGAAAATCATTCTTATCCGCCAAAATCGCCGCAGCGTTGGTATAGCCGTCCTTGCCGAGCAAGCGAAGCGTGCGCATAATATCCGACGTTAGTTCAGAAATGCCGAGATGTTCAACACACTTATGCTCGAGCGTATGAAAACTCAAGTCCTGGCGAGCCGACGTGAGCGCGTCGAACGTTACGTTGCTGCCTTCGAGCGTCAGCCTGCCATACTCAAACCGGTCGACCTCCACTGTTGCCGAATCGTTTCGCCTGTAGGCCTTTCCCTTGCTTCGATAGGGTTTGTCCTGGCCCTCATAAACCGTAAGGATTACGGTCCCGTGTTTCTCATCGGGCTCGAGCGTGTAACGGGGAGCGGGGTCCAAGCTGCCATTAATCATGTTCTCGATGCGGAGACACTCTGCGACCGGATCCGCAAGGCCGACAGCCACGCCCTCGTCATCAACGCCAAACTCAATCTTGCCCGTCCCGTAGTTTGCATAGGCACTCACCGTTTTAAGAAACGTCGGCGTAACGCTTTCCTTATATTCGACTGTAGGGCTCTCTCTAACAACCATATGCACAACCTCTTCGTTTCGTACTATTCATGACCGTATTATAAGACGAAAACCGTTTGCGTACTGATTTATCCAAGACGTAAACGGTTTTCGTCTTGATTTGCGTACGGAATTAAGACGCATAATTTCGCTTTCGTATGGCTCAATATCGGACACAGACTGTTTTCGCCTGTCAATACATCTGCAATCCAAACGAAACGAGCCCCGAGCTCGCATGAACTCGGGGCTCTTTGTGCCGCACATCTATGAGAGGAGCAATTCGATGCGTACGGGCGCTACTCCATGAAGCCGCCCTGGGATGGCGGCAACCTCGTCGACATTGCGCAGCTTTGAGAGACCGTCGATGGTCGCTCTGACTACATTGCAGGGGTTGTTGGAACGCAGCGCCTTGGAGCGGATGTCCTTG
>USDE01000052.1 GCA_900553345.1 uncultured Collinsella sp. | reverse complement strand
CGCGCCTTGCCGACGCTTGGCGCATGCGGCCCGTCCAGATGCTCGTTCTTCCAGACGATCACCATGTAATAGGCTGCCGAGCAAACATACGGAACCAGGATCGTATTGACTGCGCAGCTGTAGAAGAACTGGTAGGTGCTCGCCGCCACATACGACACGATCAAGAAGAGTTGCGTGATGCCGGAGCTCACGAGAACCGTTACCACCGGGGCGTCGTGCTTGTTCGTCTTGGCAAACGCCAGAGGGAAGGACCCCTGGCGCGCTGCCTCGAACGGCGTCTCGGATGCAATGATGACGTAGCCCAGCATCGCGCCGACCAGCGAGAGAATAACGCCAAGGTTTACGATGGCAGCGCCAACAGGACCGATTGCGCACTCGAGAATTCCCGCCATGGAGGGCGTTGCGAGCTGTGCCATCTCCTCGCGCGGCATAATGCCGAGTGACAGCATCGAGATAATCAGATACAGCGTGAACACAGCCGCGAATCCAAGTGCCGTCGAGCGGCCGACGTCACGCACGTACTTTGCACGGCCCGAGATAACGACAGCGCCCTCGATGCCCGTGAAGACCCAGACAAGGGCGATCATGGTCGAGACAACCTGCTCGCCAAAGCCAGGACCAGCCGGCTCTCCCCAGAAGTTGTCCATAAAGATATCGACGTTGAACTTGCCCAGGAGCACGATGCTCAGCACAAAGAGTCCCAGCGGCACCAGCTTCGCCAACGTAACGATCGTGTTAATGCCCGCAGCCTCCTTAACGCCACGAAGCACAAGGGCGGTAAGGAACCACAAAAACACACTGGCGCAGACGATGGAAAGCAAGTTGTTGCCCGCGCCAAACGCAGGGAAGAAATAGCCCAGCGCGCTAAACAGCAAGAGCGCAAAGCTCACGTTGGAAAGACATGCGCTGATCCAGTAGCCCCAGGCGGAGTTGAATCCAATGTAATCGCCAAAACCGGCCGCAGCGTATGCATAGATGCCGCCGGTCAGGTCGGGACGGGCCTGAGACAAACCGTTGAACACCATCATCAGCGCAAAGACGCCAATAAAGCAAATTCCCCACGAGACGATAACTGCACCGGTATTTGCCCCGCCCGCTGCCATATCGCCGGCAAGCGAGAAGATGCCGCCACAAATACTGGCGGTAATGACCATCATGGTCAGACGAAAGAGATCGAGGCCATTAGGGTCGATAATCTCGTCGTTTTGAGCTTTAGAGGCCATTGTATGTGCACCCCCTTCATCATGTGATCGAACGAAAGATGGCCCGGACGTCCCGAATCGGGTGCCGGGCCATCGGTCAAGCGATCATCAGACTGTTACAGCTATCGCGTTAGAAGCGCAGCGACAGGCAAGAAAGGCCGCCGTCGACCTTGCGATACTCGGAGGTATCGACGACGAGCGTCTTGTAGCCCAGATCCTGCACGGCCTTGAGCACGGTCGGATAGCCCTCGGCGACGATGACCGTACCGTTGACCCAGATGCAGTTGGCGCCGTAAGCCTCGTCCTCGGGCACGACGATCTTGTTGTACTGGGCAAAGTCGGGTTTATCGATAAACTCACCGGAGACGAGCATGTTGTTGTCCTCGATGTAGTTGACGCCCGTCTTGAGGTGCAGGACCTCCTCCAGCGGAACCTCGGAACCCTCGAGGCCCCAGCCCTCGAGAATCTCACAGAACTGGCGGATGCCCTCTTCGTTGGTGCGAGCGGAGCGACCGACGTAGAAATGGTCGCCGACCATCATGACGTCGCCGCCGTCGAGCGTGCCCGGAGAAACGATGTGCTTGACATGCTCGTCGTCAAAGAAGCGACGGACGGCCGGCTCGATCTCGTCCTTCTCGCCGTTGCGGCTATCGGCGCCGGGGTTGGTAATGATGGCGCCGCAGCGAGTGATAACGGCCGGATCTTCGACGAAGCAGCTGTCAGGATACTGCTCGAGTGCCGGCAGCACCGAAACATCCACGCCGCACTGCTCGAGCGCATGCTCGTAATCGTAGTGCTCCTCGATGGCGCGCTCGTAGATGGGCTGGCCAAGCTCGGGGGCGCTCGTGATGCCATTGCTCAGGGACTTGCCGGGGCGGCGGATGATGACGTGGCTGAACTTGGTCATGATGATCCTCCTTGGATCTCTTAGCAGAGAGCGGGACTTCTTCGCGCCCGCCTTCCTTTCGATGGCTTTATCTTAGTGCGGTTTTCCTGTTTTTTATATTGTATACAATACTGAACGGTAGATATTCATCGGTAAGCGTATTCTTACGTATCGGCGCAAAGTAGCGCGATTTAGCTGGTCGTTCTATAATTCAATTGAGCTATTCAAGCGAAACGTATTTAGTTTTAGAAATATACAGTTAAGGAGCATAAGCTCATGGAAACGCTCAGAAGGCCCCTGAAGGACCACGTATACGACTATATTTCGAGCCGTATTGACGCCGGCGAGTTGTCCGCCGGCGACCGACTGAGCGAGCAGACGATCTGCGATGCCATGGGCGTGTCGCGCACGCCGGTCCGCGAAGCGCTCATCCAGCTGGCAAGCGATGGCTACCTGGACAATCTCCCCCGCCGCGGATTCCGCGTCCGTGGGTTCGATCAGCAAAACGCCGTTGAAGTCTTTGAGATTATGGGGCCGCTCGACGGGCAGGCCGCATATCTCTCCTGTCCGAACCTAACCGACGATGACATTACGCAGCTGAAATTTCTCGTCGGCTCTATGGACCTCGCGATCCAAGGCGGTCTCATCCGAAAGTACGACGACATTCAGCGAGACTTTCATCTGACGTACTTCAACCGCTGCGGCAACGACCGTCTGCGCGATATGATCTCGCAGCTCGAGCGCTGCTTTATCAAGCGCGATTACGAGACTGTCGACCAGGAGACGGCGTGCAAACTGCTCAACAAAGCCAACAACGAACATGCCCATATTCTTGAGTTGTTCGAAGCACGAGATGCGACGGGCGTGCGCGACTACGTTCGCGATGTCCATTGGAACACAGAAAACGCCCAGTTCACCGTCTGGTAGGAAAGCAACAAGGGACAACGTCGGTCTTAAACCTTGGCGCCAGCACCGCCCAAACTGATCCGTTTTCCTCCGTCCCCAAGGGATCATTTGGCAGTGCCGTTAAGCGGAAGGGGTGTTATCGGCGGCCTCCTTTTGGGCATACAATGGCTATTGGTTTGCTGCGGTGAAGGCCTGTCCGCTCCGCAGCTTTTTTCTACGGTTAAAGGAGTATGGTATGTCCGTTGAGGTCATGAGATCTGTGATCGAGGCCGCCGAGGGCCGTGTGCCCGTTGACACGCTGTTTGCCAATGCACAGATTGTCGATGTGTACGGCCAGCGCGTGGCGCCCGGTAGCGTTGCCGTCAAGGATGGCGTGATCGTCGGTGTGCTCTACGATGGTCGCGACGATGCCGCCGGTACGTATGAGGCTGCCGAGGTCATCGATTGCCAGGGCCGCTATCTTGCCCCCGGTTTTATTGACGGACACTTGCATATCGAGTCTTCGAACATCCGCCCTGCCGAGTATGCGCGCATGGCGGCGACGCGCGGTACCACCACTGCCATTGCCGACAGCCACGAGATCGCCAACGTTTCCGGCCTGGACGGCCTGCGCTTTATGATCGAGGACGGCCGTCGCGCTCCTATTTCCATCAAGTACATGATGCCCTCGTGCGTGCCCGCGCTGCCCGATGAGCAAGCAGGCGCTGTGATTACCGCCGCTGACATGCAGGCGTTTTTTGCCGAGCATCCGGGCGATGTCTTTGGCCTGGGCGAGATGATGAACCTGCCGGGCGTCTTTATGGCCGATCCCGAGACCTGCGCTCGAATCGACGCTGCCAACCAGACGCCGTCCAAACAGGTGGACGGTCACGCCCCGCTCGTTGCCTGCAAGGATCTCAACGCCTATGCCGCGGCTGGCATTATCGCTGACCATGAGTCGACGATTCCCGAGGAGGCATTCGACAAGCTGTCCCGCGGCATGTACGTGATGCTGCGCGAAGGTACGTGCAGCCATGACCTGGCCAACCTGTCGCCGATGCTGCTGGAGAATCCTGCCCGTGCCCGCCGTTGCTGCTTTGCGACCGACGACCGCGCTCCTTCCGATGCGCTTGCGACCGGCATGATCGACAACGCCTGCCGCGTGGCTATCGAGGCGGGCATCGACCCGGTGGTCGCTATCTCCATGGCGTCCCTTTCCACGGCTGAGGCATTTGGCCTGGACCACGGCTGCCGCGACCCGCACGAGCTCCGCGGCGCCATCGCCCCGGGCAAGCGTGCCGACCTGCTGGTGCTCAATGACCTGACGTTTGCCACGGCTCCGCATCGCGTGTATGCCGCCGGTGCTCTGGTGGCGCAGGACGGTACCTTTGTGGGCGAGATTGCACCCGAGATGGCCGAGGTTGCGGCCCTTGCCGATGAGCTGCGCGCCTCCGTTAAGCTGCCGAAGCTTTCGCTCGACGTGTTCGACTATGCCTTTAAGCCGGGCGAGGCCGTGATCGACGTGGTGCCGGGTAAGGCCATCACGGGTATGGTTCGCCCCGAGAGCGCCGAGGGCCTGCGCCGCATTATGCTGATCGAGCGCCACGGCCGCGGTGTGTCGCTGCAGGCCGAGGGCGCCGACGGTGATGGCCCTGCGGGCCTGGGTCTTGTCGGCAAGCACATCGGTCGCGGCTGGGTGCGCGGCTTCACCATCACCGGTGGCGCCATTGCCTCCACAATCGGCCACGACTCGCACAACGTATGCGTGGTGGGCGACAATGCCGCCGATATGATGGCTGCTGTTGAGGCTGTGGGCCAGGGTGGTCACGTGCTGGTGCGCAACGGCGAGGTCGTGGCGCGCATTCCGCTGGCGCTCGGCGGTCTGATGAGCGAAGGCACGGCCGAGGATGTCGCCGCGCAGCACGACGACTTTATGGTCAAGGCGCGCGCCATGGGCATCGAGCCGCCGCTCGACCCCATCATGGGCATCATCTTCCTGCCCCTGCCGGTTATCCCGACGCTCCGCATCCGCCCCGAGGGCATGTTCGACGTCACAACCTTCACCTACGCCGACTAGTCATCGGGGACGTTCTTAAACGGCTAGTCGCCTGCGACACTCTTTGGCGTGTCGCCTGACGCTGCGGCCGTAGGACCTCTGGCATGTGTGAGCTATTTGCTAGGTCCTTGTAACGTTTGCGCCCGCGGAGTCTTATTTGAGCCCCCTTTGGGTACGTTGGAATCGGATATACGTTCGATTCCAACAAGCCCGAAGGGAGCTTTTCCATGTTTAAACTGATTGCATCCGATATGGACGGCACGTTGCTTGACGAAAACAGCCAGGTGCCTCCCGAGACCTACGAACTGATTCTGGCGCTACACGAGCATGGCGTGCATTTTGCCGCATCGTCAGGTCGCCGCTACGATCGCCTGTGCGAGTTCTTTGCGCCCGTTCGCGACAAGATGGACTTTGTCGCCGCTAACGGTGCCCAGGTCTACGCCGACGGCAAAATGGTAGACCGTGAGGTGTATTCGCACCTGGCGATTCGAAAGCTCGCCCAAGCAGTCGCGACGTTTCCCAATCTGCATCTAGCGCTCTTTGACCGAACCAAGTCCTTCCTGCTCGATGACGAGTGCAAGTTCGTGCGTGAGGTCGATAAGGACCTTCCCAATGCCGAGCGTATTTGGGAGCTGCCCGATCCCAGCGTAAATATCATCAAGGCGAGTATCTTTTGCGATGACGGTGTCGTTATGGACAGCGCCTACGTGCTACAGCGCGAACTTGGTCAGCTCTTTACTTTTGCGCCTTCGGGCAACGCGTGGATCGATGCTATGCAGCCCGGTGTGTCGAAGGCCTCGGGCATCGCGCAGCTCGCGGAACACTACGGCATTGGACGCGACGAGGTCATGGCGTTTGGCGACTCGATGAACGACTACGAGATCATTCGCTTTGTCGGCACGGGCTGCGCGATGGAAAACGCGCGCCCCGCGCTCAAAGCGGTTGCCGATCGCGTCGTAGGCTGCAACCGCGACCACGCCGTTCAGCAGGAGCTCCGTCGCGTGCTGGAGAGTCTCGCCTAATTCGGCAGATGGAGACGTTCCTTTTCTGTCGGCAGCCGGGGACAGTCTTTGCGGCGCCCCGCGAGGAGTGTCCCCAACGACTACTTAGCTACCCTGCCGGGTTGATGCTGCTAGGCGAGGGCGGCCATGATGGTGCGGGCGACGCCGTCGTGGTCGTTGTCGTATTCGGTGATGGCGTCGGCGGCCTCGTGGTCTTCGGGTTCGCCGTTGATCATGGCCATGCCGTGGCCCGCTGTCTGCAGCATGGGGATGTCGTTGATGTTGTCGCCGAACGCCCAAGCGTCGGCGAGACGCTCGCCCAGGTGCTCGCATAGCCACGTGAGGGCCGTTCCCTTGGTGGCGCCCTCGCCCATGACCTCGATATTCATGGCGTACGAACGCGTGACCTCAATGCCTCCGAGCGTGTCGAGCTCCGACGCGATGGCGTCGCGATCGGCCGGGTCGTGCCAGTACATGGCGATGCGTTCGAGCGTCTCGACCTCGTCGATCTTGCTGTCGATATCCATGTCGATCGGTGTTCGTGTGCGCTTGAGCGAAGCCGCGATGTGGGGGTCACCGCCGCAGAATTCGTCCAGGCGCGTGTAGAGCGAGCGGGGGAGGAAGCATTGCCCGTCCGCGAAGATATCGAAGGTCACATCGTGGCCGGCGGCGATGCGGTGGATGCGATGGGCAATGCCGCAATCGAGCGGTCGGCTCAAGATGCGCGTGGCGCGCGAGGTATCGGTGGGCACATCGTCGTCGAGCTGCCAGACGCTGGCGCCATTGGCACAGACGGCATAGTGCACGGCGGGATGGGCGAGGATGGGCTCAAAGATGCCCGACAGCGGACGTCCCGTGCACGGTACAAACTCAATGCCGCGACGTGCGAGCTCGTCGAGCATCGCCCAGGTGGCGTCGCTCATCTGCTTGTCACTCGTCAACAGCGTTCCATCCATATCGGAAAAAACAATCATTCGATGCAGCCCTTTCTACTGGCATAAAAAGCGTGGCCGAGGGCGGTGATGCCCTGGCCACGCTCGGGTTCTATAACGGTCCGCGTTCTAGCGATCGGCGAGCGGCTTGTACTCCAGCGGCTCGATAACCGGGCGATACGCGGGACGGATGATGCGGTGCGCGCAGAAGAGCTCTTCCATGCGGTGCGCCGACCAGCCGGCCATGCGGGCGACGGCGAACAGCGGCGTAAAGAGTGTCTCGGGCACGCCGAGCATCTTGTAGATAAAGCCCGTGTACAGGTCGATGTTGGCGCAGATGGGCTTGGTCATGCCGTGATCGCGCATCACCTGCGGTGCCAGGCGCTCGATGCGCTCGATGAGCGCGAACTCATCGCCCAGGTCCTTCTTGGCGGCAAGCGTGCGCGCGTAACGGCGGCACACCTCGGCGCGCGGGTCGCTCAGCGTGTAGACGGCGTGGCCCATACCGTAGATGAGGCCCGTGCCGTCGAAGGCCTGCTTGTCGAGAATCTTGCCCAGGTAGGCTGCGACCTCGTCCTCGTCCTCCCAATTGGAGACATGCGCGCGGATGTCCTCGTGCATGGACACGACTTTGGCGTTGGCGCCGCCGTGGCGCGGGCCCTTGAGCGAGCCGATAGCCGCGGCGTAGGCGGAATACGGGTCGGTGGCCGAGGAGGACAGCACGCGGCAGGCAAACGTGGAGTTGTTGCCGCCGCCATGCTCCATATGCAGGATTAACGCCAAATCCAGTACATGGGCTTCCACCTGCGAGTACTTCATGTCGGGCCTCAGAAGGCGGAGCAGATTCTCTGCGGTAGAGAGATTCTCGTCCGGGCGGTGTATGTACATGCTGCCGTCCCTCTCATAATGGTTATAGGCATGGTAGCCGTACACAGCCAGCATGGGCATTACGCTAATGAGCATCATGCACTGTCTGAGTACATTGGGAACCGTAATATCCCAGGCCTTCTCGTCATAGGAAGCCAGGGTGAGAATACTCTTGCTTAGGGATATCATCATATCTTTTGTCGGTGCTTTCATTACTACGTCACGGACAAAATTTGTGGGAAGTGTACGGCTGAATGCCAGGCTTTCTTTAAATTTTGTAAGCTGATCTGCATTAGGAAGTTCTCCGAACAGAAGCAGGTATGCAATTTCTTCAAAACCATATCGGTTTTCTCTCACTACACCGCCAATCAAATCATAGATATTATAACCTCTGTAAAATAGTTTTCCTTCGCAGGGGACCTTTACTCCATCCACTACTTTGTTGGCTTCGATTTTGGACACCTTCGTCAGACCCGCTACCACGCCGTTTCCGTTTTTATCACGGAGCCCACGCTTCACGTCGTACTTTTCATACAGTTCCAAAT
>USDE01000051.1 GCA_900553345.1 uncultured Collinsella sp. | reverse complement strand
CGACACCCAGGTCGATCCCGATGCCGAGGTCTCGGGCGTCTACCGTCACGTCGGTGCTGGCGGCACCGTCATGCGCCCGACCAAAGAGGGTCCGGCGATGGTCTTCAACAACGTCAAGGGCTTTGACGACGCCAAGGTCTGCATCGGTATGCTTGCCAGCCGCAAGCGCGTTGCCGCCCTGCTCGACCTGGACGAGGAGCACCTGGGCCTCGAGATCGGCAAGCGCTTCGAGAACCTGATCGCCCCCGAGCAGATCGCCGAGGGCAAGCACGTCGACTGCCAGGAGGTCGTGTACAAGGCGACCGACGAGGGCTTTGACCTGCGCAAGATCGTTCCCGCTCCCACCAACACGCCCGTTGACGGCGGCCCCTACATCACCATGGGCCTCGCCTATGGCACGAGCCCCGATGGCACCCAGTCCGACGTAACCATCCACCGCTTCTCCTGCGTCGACAAGGACAAGCTCGCCATGTGGATCACCCCGGGCAGCCGTCACCTGGGTGCGTTCTTTGACGAGTACTGCCAGCGCGGCGAGGATATGCCCATCTCCATCTCCATCGGCTTGGACCCCGCCGTGTACATGTGCTGCGGCTTCGAGGCTCCCACCACGCCGCTCGGCTTCAACGAGCTGCAGATCGCCGGCGCCCTGCGCGGCCGCGCCGTCGAGCTTGCCGACTGCGTCACCGTTCCGCAGAAGTGCATTGCCAATGCCGAGTACGTGCTCGAGGGCTACCTCATGCACGACGAGACCATCAACGAGGATGTCAACGGCCACGGCTACGCCATGCCCGAGTTCCCCGGCTACACCGGTGGCGCCAAGGTCTGCCCGGTGATCAAGATCACCGCCGTCACCACGCGCGTCAACCCCATTATGGAGAGCTGCATCGGCCCTTCGCACGAGCACGTGTCCATGGCCGGTATCCCCACCGAGGCCTCCATCTACAAGATGGTCGAGACCGCTATCCCGGGCCGCCTGCTCAACGTTCACGCCGCTCCCTGCGGTGGCGGCAAGTTCGTTGCCATCATGCAGTTCAAGAAGTCGAGCAAAAATGACGAGGGCCGTCAGCGCAACGCCGCCATGCTCGCCTTCTCGGCGTTCTCCGAGCTCAAGCACGTCATCCTTGTCGACGAGGATGTCGACATCTTCGATATGAGCGACGTGATGTGGGCCATGACCACGCGCTTCCAGGCCGACGTGGACCTCATCACCATCCCCGGTTGCCACTGCCACGTGCTCGATCCGTCCAACGACCCCGCGTTCGATCCTTCGATCCGCGAGCACGGTATCGCCTGCAAGGCCATCTTCGACTGCACGGTTCCGTTTAACCTCAAGAAGAACTTCATCCGCTCGCAGTTCATGGAGATCGATGAAGAGAAGTGGGCCGCCGAGCTCGCCTTCTAGTAAGTAGCCCTACCAAGTAGTTAAGGAGTTGTCATGCCTGAGTCTTCTGTTCGTCCCCGTCGCATTGTCGTTGGCGTGTCTGGCGCCAGCGGTGCGGCACTGGGCCTTGAATGCCTCAAATGCCTGCGCCAGGCCGGCGCTGAGTCGGCGCTTGTCGTCACGCGCGGGGGAGAGATCACCATCGAGCAGGAGCTCGGCATGACGCTCGACGAGTTTGCGTGCTATGCCGATGTGGTCTACGACAACAAGAACATTGGCGCTGCCATCGCAAGCGGCACCTATCCGGTCGACGGCATGATCGTGGCTCCCTGCTCCATGAAGACGCTCGCCGGCATCGCGAGCGGCTACAGCGAAAACCTGTTGCTGCGTGCGGCCGATGTGCAGATGAAAGAGCAGCGCCGCCTGGTGCTTATGGTGCGCGAGACGCCCTTCAGTGCGATCCATGTCGACAACATGGCACGCCTGGCGCGCGTGCCGGGCGTCATGCTCATGCCGCCCATGCTCACGTTTTACAACGGCCCCGCCACGCTCGATGAGGCGGTGCATCACATCGCCGCCAAGGCACTCGAGGCCGTCGGCGTGTCGTGCGCCAACTATAAGCGCTGGTCATAGGCATCTTTAGGGTAGGATACGAGTAGTGTTTGAGCCCGCTGCCCCTGTGGGCGGCGGGCTTTTCGTGTCAAAGGGTGTGTCGGGAGGACCTATGCAGACGGGTATGTATGCGATTAGCGAGATGGCGAGCTTGTTTAACGTTTCGCGCCAAACGCTCATCTACTACGACAAGATCGGTCTGTTTAAACCCGCCGTGGTTAACGAAAAAGGCTACCGTTTCTATTCGCCCACGCAGATCCCGCTCATGCGTCTGATCTGCATGCTGCGCGACTTGGGACTGGAACTCGATGAGATCGATCGCCTGACCTCGACGTTCGACATTGGAGAGATGACCGATCACCTGCGCTCGCGGGTGCAGGCGCTCGACGAGCAGATTGCCGGGCTCAAAGCCGAGCGCGCGAGCGTGCAGGAGCGGCTGAGTTTTTACGACGAGGCGGTCTATTGGCGCGAGCGCGAGGGCAAACCGGAGCTCAAGCAATTCGAGCGCCGCTACGTGGTCTTTGAGGAGTTCCCGAGCGATATCGAGCGTGGCCGCTCGATGCTGCACCCCACGCTCATGCGGGCGATTCTGCGCATGCGTGCGCTCACGGGCACACGCCCCATGCGCGGTTGGGGCGCCATGCTGCGTCGCGAGGCGCTGCATTCCGACGACCCCATCGCCGGTGCCGGTTCCTTTGCCGTGTTGCCGCGTGGTGCCGAGGAAATACTGCCGAGCGATCCTGCCGAGCTGGCGGAGATTGGCGTCGAGGTGCTGCCCGAGGGCACGTACCTGTGCATGAGTCGCTGGGGCATGCCGTACGAGCCCGAGGGTATCCGCGCCATCGTGGCCTGCATGGACAGGCACGCGCTCCAGCCCATCGGCAATGCTTTCGATTTTTGCTACCTGGACACCACGAGCTACGACGAGTCTCACCAAGAGGACTTCTGCTGTATCCAAATCCCCGTCGCCCTCAAATAACTTGCGGTGAAATAGTCCCTAAATAGCTCGAGTGGGCGTGCAAACAGGAACTATTCCACCGCAACTTCGATGCGACAAAGGAGCAGTCCCTTTATCGCATTCCGTGCGAGCTCCAGCGCCATCTGCGGGTATAAGGCTAACAAGTGTTTATTTGCGAGGCCTAAGGGGCGCCCCGTATGGATATCGATAACTTTGAATGGTGGTATAGCGAGGGCGAGGCTCCGGACGAGGAGTGGGACGAGCCCGCGCCGCGTGACGTGTCGAGCGACGAGGACGAGACCGGTAACGATGCCGTCGAGATGGACGCCGCCTCCGACCCCGTCGAGCCCCTGACCTTTGAACGGGCTTGGGCCCAGGCCGAGGCCGACGAGGCAAAGGCCGATGCCACGGCCACGCTGGGTGAGCCAGCCGACATGTCCATTTCGCCGGCAAAGACCCCGCAACCGCGCCACACCATCGACCCCGGCAGTACGGCATCTTTCAGCATTCTCGACGTGCCCGCGCAAGGCGCCCAGGCGCCTGCGCCCACGCATCGCCCCGACCTGGCTCGTGAGGAAGACGCGGGCCGCCGTTCTCCGCTCGGCCCCATCCTCATCGCCTTCATGGCCGGCGTTATCGCCTGCTCGGCAATCGGCAGCATCTGGGGTCATGTCGAGCGGCAGCGCCAAGACGCCGCCAAGGTCGAGATGTCCGTCGAGCAATCGCTCAGCCGCACGCGCTCGGTGCATGTGTCGGTCGAGGTTAAGGACGGCGCGACGTGGGATACCGCGCGCGGCGACAGCCAAATGCTCGTCCATATCGTGGGCCGCACGCTCAGGGGACAAGCAATCGACGAGTACCAATACGTCAATTCCGAAGGTGACGGTATCGAGCTCAAGCCCGGCGACTACGAGCTCACGGTCGATGAGCCGCCCGTCGCCACCGACGGCACGCGTTACCGCGCCTCAAAGCGCATGGTCCCGGTGAGTTTTAATTCGCAAGCACCCGATACGGTCGATAGCGCGCCGCAGGGTGGGTTTGACCTTTATGCTATTGCTCAATAACTGCGCCTGCCGCTCAGCCCTGCTGCCAAGAGTGGGACAATAACCCTCGACACTGTTGTTTACTTTTGGAGGAAGTAGCATGTCCGTCACTACCATCAAGCGCGGCGGCCTCACCGCGGCCATCGATTCCATGGGCGCCCAGCTCACGAGCCTTGCCCTCAACGGCAATGAGTATCTGTGGCAGGGCGACCCGGCCTTTTGGGGCAAGCACGCGCCCATCCTGTTCCCTATCGTGGGATCGCTGCGCAACAACACGGCGACGTCTGCCGCCGGCACCTGCGAGATGGCGCGCCACGGCATCGCACGCATTGTCGAGCACAAATTGGTCGAGGTATCGGAGGACGGCTCCTCGGTAACCTACGAGATCACCGATACGCCCGAGTCGCTCAAGGCCTTTCCCTTCCACTTTAAGCTCAACATGACCTATGCCCTGACCGGCGATGCCACGCTCACGCAGACCTTTGCCGTCACTAACACCGGCGACGTAGACCTGCCGTTCTCGGTGGGTGGCCACCCTGCGTTTAACGTGCCCGCCCCCGGCGCCGAGGACGAGGCGTTCGAGGATTACGAGCTGGCGTTTACCGAGGCTTGGACTAACGAGGCCCCCGTCATCACGCCCGATGGCCTTATGACGTTCGAGGGTAGCTACAAGGCCCCCGATAACTCGGACGTGCTGCCCATCACGCACCGCAGCTTCGATAACGACGCCATCATGTTCACCGATACCCCGGGCTCCACGCTCACGCTGCGCGGCCGCAAGTCGGGCCACGGCGTCAAGATCGACTTTGAGGGCTTTAAGTACATCGGCGTGTGGTCTGCCGCCAACGACGCTCCGTTTGTGGCGCTCGAGCCCTGGACCGGTCACACCACCATGGACACCGAGGACGATGTCTTTGAGCACAAGGTCAACACCATCAACTTGGCTCCCGGCGCTACCGATAAACGCAGCTTTAGCGTCACCTTGCTCTAGAGGTTCCGCCGCTCGGTCGATGCTGCGTGCCGTCCAGAGCGATAATTTGTCATTCAAAAGGCAAGGCATAGACCTTCTGGTCATGCCTTGTCTTTTTCATGCCACTTGTTCGCTCTGGACGTCGCTCGCCGGCATTGCCAAAACATCGACGTCCCCAATGACTACCATGTGTCTATTAATTTTTCGAGCTTGTGCTGCACTGCTGGTCGCTGGCGTATATCCTGTTAAGTCGTCAGCATACGATTCAACAGGGAAGGCAGATTATGCATTCTCCCCATCAACGCGACGCGCATCCACAGCCGGTATGCAGCCGTCGTATCTTCTTGGGTAGCGCTCTTGCTGCGAGTGCTGCCGTCGTCGCCGGCGCACTTGCCGGCTGCCAGCGCCCCTCCACGCTGGAAGTAGTTCAGCCCACGACGGGCGGCGGTCGCGACGACCTGTCCGATTCCGTGATCGGCAAGGACAAGATCCGCATTGGCATGGAGGCGGCCTACGCCCCGTACAACTGGCAGGTTTCCGAGGCCAGCGAGTTCACCATCCCCATCGATAACGTGCAAGGCGCCTACGCCGATGGCTACGACGTGCAGATCGCCAAGATCGTCTGCAAGGCCCTCGGCGGCGAGCCCGTTGCCGTCAAACAGAGCTTCTCGGGTCTCATCGATTCGCTCAACAACGGCCAGATCGACCTCATCATCGCCGGTATGAGCGCCACGCCCGAGCGTGAGGAGTCGGTCGGCTTCTCCGATCCGTACTTTATCGGCTACTTTGGCCTGTTCGTAAAAGAGGGCTCGCCCTACCAAAACGCCACCAAGCTCAGCGACTTTAGCGGCGCCACGGTGCTCGGCCAAAAGGACACCATGCTCGATACCGTCATCGACGAGATCCCGGGCGTTGTGCACAAAAACCCGGTCGATTCGGTCCCCACGGTGTTCTCGAACCTGCTGCAGGGCACGTGCGACGCCGTGACCTACAACACCGAGAACGAGAAGGGCTATATGGCCCAAAATCCGGGCATCGTGCCGATTCAATTTGCCGAGGGCGAGGGCTTTAAGCAGGAGGTCACGGCAAACGTCGGCTGCCGCAAGGGCTCGGACAAGCTGCTCAAACTCATCGATAAGACGCTCAAGGGCGTCAGCCAGGAGGAGCGCGACCAAATGTGGGACGCGTGCCTCGACCGTCAGCCGGCATAGGGAGGCAGCATGAAAACCATCAATCGTCTGGCCTCCTTTATCAAGGCCGACCACCGTTATGTATATCTGGGCACGAGCGTCATTGCGGCGCTCGGCCTGGCGTTTAGCCAGCGCAATCCCACACCGCTGAGCTTCTTAGCCCCCACCGGTATCTTCCAGGATTGCCTATGGGCGATTCTTTGGGCCTGGATTGTCGTGTCGGCGGCGGCGCTCGTCACCAAGCTTATGCACTGGAGCGACTATCGCGAAAAGTCGCCGTTCGCATCCGAGCGTTTCCGCCACGGCGCGCGCCTGGGCAGCTATGTCGTGGTCGCCATCGCGGCGATCTTTTTCGTGGACCGTTGCGTCATGTCGTTTATCGACCTGGTGCAGGTGAGCATTGTCTCGGATTCCAACCCTAGCGACTTTTTGTCGAGCCTGGTCTACATGACCTACAAGAGTGGCGACTTCTTCATCCGCGGTATCGAGATCACCATTGCGCTCGCGACCTTCGGCACTGTCATCGCATTCTTCCTGGCGCTGCTCTTTGTGTTCCTGCTTATTCAGACCTTCGATCGCGTGGACAACGACCTGGTGCGCTTCTTTAAGAGTATCGGCCGCGGCTTTGCGACCATCTACTCCACCATCGTGCGCGGCACGCCCATGATGGTCCAGGGCCTGCTCATCTATTACGCGGGCTTCACCGTTTTGCGTGGCATGGGCTTCGAGACCGCCCAGGCCAACCAGATTTGGAGCACCTTCACCGCCGGCCTCGTCACCATCTCGCTCAACTCCACCGCCTACATGATGGAGGTCCTGCGCGGCGGCATCGAGTCCATCGATACCGGCCAGGCCGAGGCAGCGCGCTCGCTGGGTCTTTCGCAGTGGCAGGCCATGCGCAAAGTCGTGTTCCCCCAGGGCATTAAAAATGCGATTCCGGCGCTCACCAACGAGCTCATCATCAACATCAAGGATTCGTCGGTGCTTTCGGTCATCGGCGTGTTCGACCTTATGTACGCTACTACCACGGTCGCCGGCGTGTACTACCGCCAGATGGAGGTCTACTGCGTGGCGCTCGTGGTCTACCTGATCCTGACGCTCGTGGCGAGCCGCCTGCTCGAAGCCTTTGGCAAAAAGCTCGGCGCCGAGGCCCCTGCCACGCTGCCCAGCTCTAACTAGGCCAAAAACGAGGAGAATCATCATGGCAGATACCGCCACTACCGGCACCGCGGCCGCCGCACAGACCAATGAGCCGCTCATCCGCGTCGAGGGCCTGCGCAAGAGCTTTGGGTCGCTCGAGGTGCTCAAGGGCATCGACCTGTCCGTTAACCCCGGCGAGGTCGTTACCATTATCGGTGCCTCGGGCTCGGGCAAGTCGACCTTCCTGCGCTGTCTCAACCTGCTCGAGACCCCGGACGCGGGCCACATCTGGTTCCACGGCCAGGACCTTACGGCCGAGCGCTGCAATATCAATAAACTCCGCGAGGACATCGGCATGGTGTTCCAGGGCTTTAACCTGTTCAACAACATGGATGTGCTCGACAACTGCACGCTTGCGCCCGTCACGCTCAAAAAGATGAGCAAGGCCGAGGCCGAGAAGGTCGCGATGGAGCATCTGACGAGCGTGGGGCTCGAAAAGTTCGCGCACGCCGCCGTGGGTCGCCTGTCCGGCGGCCAAAAGCAGCGCG
The DNA here is from genome assembly GCA_900553345.1 of uncultured Collinsella sp. GTDB lineage: Bacteria > Actinomycetota > Coriobacteriia > Coriobacteriales > Coriobacteriaceae > Collinsella. The sequence continues at coordinate 575 of USDE01000051.1, read as the reverse complement.
TTGCCATCGCTCGTGCCCTATGCATGAATCCACAGATCATGCTGTTCGACGAGCCGACTTCCGCACTCGACCCCGAGATCGTGGGAGAGGTGCTTGAGGTCATGCGCAAGCTCGCTGCCGACGGCATGACCATGGTGGTCGTCACACACGAGATGGCCTTTGCCCGCACGGTGTCCGACCGCGTGGTCTTTATGGACAAGGGCGTAGTGCTCGAGGATGCCGCGCCGGCCGAGCTCTTCGGCAACCCCAAACACCAACGTACCCGCGAGTTCCTCTCGCGTTATCTCGAGGACAAGTAGCCGACCGCAAACGCTTATGTGGCAGGGCCGCTCCGGTGGGGCGGCCCTTGTCGTCACAATCGAAAGGATGTCATGGCCGAGGTTTGGCGCTTCTTTGCGCATGAGGACGATTTTGCCGATATAGACGAGGCTGGCGCGTGCGAGCGCTTGGGCCGCGTGCTGTCATTTCCGACCATCTCGAGTATGGATGCCGAGGCGGTGGACTGGCAGCCGTTCGACGACCTGCGCGCCTATATGCAGCAGGCGTGGCCGCGCGTGTTCGCGGCGGGCGAGGTC
>USDE01000050.1 GCA_900553345.1 uncultured Collinsella sp. | reverse complement strand
TGCCCGCGGGGACCCAGACGGGCAAGAAGTTCCGCTTTAAGGAAATGGGGGCGCCTGACGTTAAGCATCGCGGGCGCACCGGTGCACTGCTTGTCGAGATCAAGGTACAGGTTCCCACGAGCCTGTCCGATGACGAGCGCGATGCCATGACCAAGCTGCGCGAGGCCGACACGCGCGACTACCGCGAGAAGGTCAACCGTTACAAGGCGACGTACTAGGGCGATCGTGGCGCACGCCCGCGCCCGCGGGCTTATGATGGACGATAACGAGACGGAAAGGGGTCAGGTAGCATGGCCGAGGACAATAGGAACAAACCGCTGTACATGATCAGCGTGGCGGCCGAGCTGACCGGCATGCATCCGCAGACTCTGCGCGTCTACGAGTCCAAGGGCCTGGTGAACCCCCAACGCTCGGGCGGCAACACGCGTCTGTATTCGCGTGCCGATATCGAGCGCCTGGAGCTCATCAACCAGCTCACCGACGAGGGCATCAACCTTGCCGGCGTGGTGCGCATCCTCGATATGAAGGAGCGTGCCGAGGAGCGCGAGCGCGAGAACGAAAAGCTCCGCGCTCGCGTGCGCCAGCTCGAGGACGAGCTGCACGAGTACAAGATGCAGAAGAAGATCACCGCCCTGGCCCCGCGCGACGGCTCGGTCAACCCCGAACAGGTCATGCGCAAACTTTTGGGCGCAGGCGGGGATCTGTAGGTTACGCCGTTCTGCCGAACGGCGTAACGGCTCGACGCTGCGCCTTTGGTTCCGCCGTTCTAACGAACGGCGGACCGGTCGACGCTGCAAGCCCGCCAGAGCGGCAATCTGCCTTTCAACTTCGGCGGCATGATCAGAAGATCAATGCCGCCTTGTTTCAAGGCACCTTGCTCGCTCTGGTGGGCTTTCGCTGTCCGCGCCAAAACATCGGCGTTGTTATGGGTAGTCATTGGGGACGTTCTTAAATGACTAGTCGAAAGGGACGCTCTTGCACCAAATTTGCCGGACCGCACCGGGCTTGCCCTTTACTTTACCGAGATAAAGTGAACGTGCAGATTCGTAACCCACTCGCAACCGTTCTATGGCACGATATTGAACGAATGTATGCTATGCGCCCAAATCTTTTGGGCAGAGTGGGAGACAGTATGGTCAAGCTGTACGAGGACGGCATCTACCTGCGCGGCGGCAGCGAGGTTGTGCCTGCGGCCGAGGCTGCCGAGCGCGGTATTACGCAGACGCCCGAGGATGCCAAGCGCGGCACCATCGCGTATTCGATCCTTCAGGCACACAATACGTCCGGAGATCCCGAGGCACTCAAGATTCGCTTTGACGCCATGGCGAGCCACGACATCACCTTTGTCGGCATCATCCAGACGGCGCGTGCCTCGGGCATGGAGCAGTTCCCGCTGCCCTACGTGCTCACCAACTGCCATAACTCGCTGTGCGCCGTGGGCGGCACCATCAACGAGGATGACCACGTCTTTGGCCTTTCCGCGGCCAAGAAGTACGGCGGCATCTTCGTTCCGCCGCACATCGCCGTCATCCACTCCTTTATGCGCGAGAACTTCGCCGGCTGCGGCAAGATGATCTTGGGCTCCGACTCGCACACCCGCTATGGCGCCCTGGGCACCATAGCCGTGGGCGAGGGCGGCGGCGAGCTGGCAAAGCAGCTGCTGCGCGACACCTACGACGTCGCCTATCCCGGCGTCGTGGCCATCTACCTCACGGGCGCCCCGCGTCCCGGCGTCGGCCCGCACGACGTTGCGCTTGCCATCATCCGCGCCGTCTTTGCCAAGGGCTACGTCAAGAACAAGGTCATGGAGTTCGTGGGCCCCGGCATCGCGAGCATGACGACCGACTACCGCAACGGCGTCGACGTCATGACCACCGAGACCACCTGCCTTTCCTCCATCTGGGCAACTGACGAGGACACGCACGCATTCCTGGCCATGCACGGCCGCGGCGACGACTACCGCGAGATCAAGCCCGCCGATGTCGCCTACTACGACGGCTGCGTCGAGGTCGACCTGTCGAGCATCAAACCCATGATCGCGCTGCCGTTCCATCCTTCCAACGGCTTTGAGATCGAGGAGCTCAACGAGAACCTCGAGGACATCCTGCATGAGGTCGAGCTCGAGGCCGCCAAGATCGGTGAGGGCAAGACGCACTTTAGCCTGCTCGACAAGATCGTCGACGGCAAGCTGCACGTGCAGCAGGGCGTTATCGCCGGCTGCTCGGGCGGTAACTACGACTCCGTGGTCCAGGCTGCCCGCGTGCTTAAGGGCGCCAACACCGGCTGCGGTGAGTTCTCGCTGTCGGTCTATCCCACAAGCCAGCCCGTGGCGCTCGAACTTACGCGCCGCGGCTATATCTACGACCTTATGGAGGCCGGTGCGATCGTGCGCACGGCGTTCTGCGGTCCGTGCTTTGGCGCCGGCGACACGCCTGCCAACAACGGCCTGTCCATCCGCCACACCACGCGCAACTTCCCCAATCGCGAGGGTTCCAAGCCGGGCAACGGCCAGCTGAGCGCCGTGGCCCTGATGGACGCCCGCTCCATTGCGGCGACGGCGGCCAACGGCGGCGTCCTGACGCCGGCGACCGACCTGCCCGAGGAGACCTGGGACGAGGCCTGCGAGTACACCTTCGACGACGCGCCGTACAAAAAGCGTGTGTACTGGGGTTTCGGCAAGGCTGAGCCGGCCGACGAGCTGGTCGAAGGCCCCAACATCAAGCCGTGGCCCGCGATGGAGCCCCTCGGCGATGATATCCTGCTCAAGGTGTGCTCCAAGATCATGGACCCGGTCACTACGACCGACGAGCTCATTCCCTCGGGCGAGACGAGCTCCTTCCGCTCCAACCCGCTGGGCCTGGCCGAGTTTACGCTCAGCCGCCGTGACCCGGCCTACGTGGGTCGTTCCAAGGAGGTCGACGCGGTGGAAAAGCGCCGCGTTGCCGGTGAGGCCGCGGGCGACCTGGCGGCGCTCGATACCGAGCTTGCTGGTGTGTTTGAGGCGCTGGCCGGCGCGGGTGTCGCTGCCGATGCCAAAACGACTGAGTACGGCTCCATGCTCTATGCCAAAAAGCCCGGTGACGGTTCTGCCCGCGAGCAGGCCGCGAGCTGCCAGCGCGTGATTGGCGGCCTGGCCAACATCGTCCACGAGTACGCCACCAAGCGTTATCGCTCCAACGTGATGAACTGGGGCATGGTGCCCTTCCAGATGGAGACCGAGCCCAACTTTGAGGTGGGCGACTACGTCTTTGTGCCGGGTATCCGCGCCGCGCTCGACGGCGACCTAAAGGACATCGCTGCCTACGTGGTGCGCGCCGATGGTGCGGTCGAGCAGATTGAGCTCTACATTGCCGATATGACGGCAGAGGAGCGTGCCATCGTCAAGGCCGGCTGCCTGATCAACTACAACAAGTTCAAGGCCGCTGCCGAGTAACGCGCTTAATTGTCCGCCCGGGGCTTACCCTTTCCCGCCCGCTCACGCGCTTCGCGAGGGTCGCGTTCGGGAAAGGATAAGCCCCGGGCTACATTTCTGCGTTCTCGTTGGGTCTTGAGGGACGCTAATAAATAGACTTGCTTGATGCCGCCTCTGTTAATGGGGCGGCTTCTTTTTGTCGAAAACCACCACGAAGGGGACAGGCACCTTTGTGGTGGTGGGGTTGAGCTCAATGTCGGTGTGCACGTTGAGCGACATTCCAATGAGCGCCTCTACAGGATTTCATCTGGGTTGGCGGGTTTGGTTGTTTTGGGGATGCCGAGTTTGGATGACGCGAAATCGTCAACATTGTCCTTAATTCCGTCTTTGGTGTAGACAGTGACCATATAGGTGCTGTGTCCGAATTCGCCCTTGTCGCGTGTTGCCCAGGCATCCCAGTAGGCGGCCCCGTTTCGCCCTTTGATTTTTCCGACACGGCGGAGTTCTGTTCGCTTTAATTTCTGGTTGCTATAGATGGTTCGACCGGTCTCCTCGGTGAGCCCGCACTGTCCAAGCATCTTGTCGAGGACTTGGTTCATGTGGCGCTCATCGGTGTTTGGTGCGTAGTCGTAGGCGAGGGTGACGGAGTCGAGTGGCTGGTCGTCGATTAGATAGTTTAGCGCCTGAGGTTCAAGGCAGAAATAGGGGGAGCATCCGTCGACCTTGCCGAGCAACGGTAACTTGGACTGCCAACTTCCGGTGGGAATTGCATATTCGTAGAACACGCCACGGCAGACAAAGGAGAGCGAGGTGGCACGCGAGCCGGCGTCGATCATCCCGCAAAGATCGAAGGGCGAGGCGATACCAAAAGAAAAGGGCGTGATGACGATAAGGAAGAGCATCACGATGGGTATGGCGAGAATGGCGATGACGTTACGACCGGTGGAATGAGGCGGCTTCACATGCGCTCCTTGAGACAAAGATCTGTTGAGGATAGGCAGAAATGGATATGTTCAGAGAACAATTCAAGTTTAATCTCATGGCGCGAGATGGTCGACCGTTAGCGTCGAAAACCACCACAAAGGTGCCTGTCCCCTTTGTGGTGGTGAGGAGCGCGCGGCTTCTTTTGGTAATAGTGTTAGCTGGCGGTATCATTAGTGCAGGTGGCGAAGGTTTGCATTGTGGGGTGTTTTGCCGTGAGCCGTTCTGCCCGTATTGGATTGATTGTCTTGGCGCTTGCGATCGCTGTGGTTGGCGCGGGCGCTGTCGGTATGGCATTTCTACCTGCTGCGGTGACAGAGCCGGTGGTCAAGCCTGTGACTCAATCTGTCGAACTTCTGACCGGCGACGACAAGCCCGAGACCATTACCGTTGATTTTGATGAGCAGCCGGCTGTGCTGGGTATTAGCAATTATCCGCGTATTCAGCTTGGGGCCATGCGCTATACCACGGATACAAGCCTGATCGATAGGGCGTCCGAGCTACTCAAGGGCAAAACATTTAAGCGTTGGTACGGATATGCGTCCTATCGGGCAAAAGCGAACGACATGGTTGGCGGATGCCACTCTTCCATCGAGCTGGACACTGCAAACGGCGCAAAGTTATGTGATGTCTCGTACGATCCGGGCTACGAGGGCAATGAGGGTCCGGGCATCTACATCATGGACGGCGATGTCGCCTATGTCATGGAGGGCGACCAGACCGAGCTCAACGATTTTATGGGTCAGTGTATCCAAGATGCCTATAAACAGACCTGCTTGCCTGACCCGCAGACTGCACGCGATAGTGGGTCTGCCCGTACATGGCTGTTCGAGGATGAGATGCCCTGGACCGTCGAATCGGGAAGTACGGGTTCGGCGAAGGAGTAGAGACCGCGACCACCACAAAGGTGCCTGTCCTCTTTGTGGTGGTTTTCGGTCTGTCTCGATCTGTAACATCTTGGCCGCTAAAAGTGGGCCTGGTGTTACAGATTTAGATTTTTGATCCGGGTGTTTTCTGTTCGTCTCGATCTGTAACAGATAGAGCTCTATTTGCTGACTAGATGTTACAGATTTAGATAAACGGGTGCCGCTGGTCATTTCATCTCGATCTGTAACATCTGGAGCCATAAACAGTCGCTAGATGTTACAGATTGAGATAGTAAGGGGACGAGGCCGTAGCGGGTGAGCGCACCTGCTCCCTATCTTTCAATCACTCAGAAAATCTTATATATAGAGACTTAGATTTGTGTATAAGATCGCGCAAAGCTGGCAACAATACTTCTCGAACAACGTGAAGCCGCCCCGTAGGGCGGCCACCCCAAGAGAGGTGATTCCATGAGAATCGATAAGCTAGCAATGACGTCGCGCGAGGCGCTGCAGACCGCCATGAGCACGGCTGCCGACGCGCAGGCCGGCGCGGTGGAGCCGATTCACCTGCTGTCTGCCCTGCTCGGTGCCGGCGAGCGCAATATCTCCGTGATCATCGAGCGCATCGGTGCCGACCCGGCTCAGCTCGCACGCTCCACGCAGGATGCCATCGACCATGCGCCTAAGGTTTCGGGCGAGGGCCAGCAGATGGGTCTTTCCAATGAGCTCGTCCGCGTCATCGAGAAGGCCGAGAAGAAGGCCACCAAGATGGGCGACAGCTTTGTGGTGACTGAGCATCTGCTGATGGCGCTTGCCGAGGACAAGGGCGAGGCCGGCCGCGTTCTGCGCGACGCCGGCGTGACCAAGGAGCGCATCGAGCAAGTCTACGAGGAGCTGCGTGGCGATGACCGCGTGACGTCCGCCGAGGACAAGACGCAGTTTGAGGCGCTGGAGCAGTACGGACGCAACATCTGCGACCTTGCCCGCGCCGGCAAGCTCGACCCGGTCATCGGCCGTACCGACGAGATTCGCCGCACCATCCAGGTCCTGTCCCGTCGCACCAAGAACAACCCCGTGCTCATCGGCGAGCCGGGCGTTGGTAAAACGGCTATCGTCGAGGGCATCGCCCAGCGTATCGTGGCCGGCGACGTGCCGAGCACCCTGCGCGACCGCGACCTCATCGAGCTCGACATGAGCGCGCTGGTCGCCGGCGCCAAGTACCGCGGCGAGTTCGAGGACCGCTTGAAGGCCGTGCTCAAGGAGGTACAGAAGTCCGAGGGCAAGGTCATCCTGTTCATCGATGAGCTCCACACCATCGTGGGCGCGGGTGCCACTGAGGGCTCCATGGACGCCGGTAACATCCTCAAGCCGGCGCTCGCCCGTGGCGACCTGCATGCGATCGGCGCGACCACGCTCGACGAATACCGCAAGTACATCGAGAAGGACGCGGCGCTCGCGCGTCGTTTCCAGACCGTTATGGTGAGCGAGCCTACCGTCGAGGACACCATCTCGATCCTGCGTGGCCTCAAGGAGAAGTACGAGATCTTCCACGGCGTGCACATCACCGATAGCGCGCTCGTGGCCGCCGCCGACCTCTCTGATCGCTATATCGCCGACCGCTTCCTGCCCGACAAGGCCATCGACCTGGTCGATGAGGCGGCAAGCCGTCTGCGCATGGAGCTCGACAGCATGCCGGTCGAGATTGACGCCACCACGCGTCAGCTCACCCAGCTGCAGATCGAGGAGCAGGCGCTCATGAAGGAGACCGACGATGCCTCCAGGGAACGTCTGGAGGCTCTGCGCCAGGAGATTGCCGAGGTCCAGGAAAAACTCAACGTGCAAAAGGCTGGCTGGCTCAACCAGAAGAACGCCATCGACCACGTGCAGGAGCTCAAGGGCCAGCTTGACGAGGCCAGGAGCGAAGAGGAGCGCGCAACGCGCAATGGCGATCTGGGCCGTGCGTCCGAGCTGCGCTATTCCGTGATCCCGGGTCTGCAGCAGCAGATTCAGGATTCCGAGGCTGCGCTCGAGGCGCAAAAGCAGCAGGACGGCGAGGGCCTCAACGAACAGGTGACCTCCGATGAGATCGCCGAGGTCGTGAGCGCCTGGACCGGTGTGCCCGTCTCCAAGATGATGCAGGGCGAGCTCGACAAGCTGAAGGGCCTGGAGGGCGAGCTGCATAAGCGCGTCATCGGCCAGGACGAGGCGGTCTCCGCCGTCGCCGCAGCTGTGCGCCGCAGCCGTGCGGGCCTCTCCGATCCAGACAAGCCCATCGGCAGCTTCTTCTTCCTGGGCCCCACCGGCGTGGGCAAGACCGAGCTCGCCAAGGCGCTTGCCGAGTGCCTGTTCGACGACGAGCGCGCGCTCGTGCGTATCGACATGTCCGAGTACATGGAGAAGTTCAGCGTCCAGCGTCTGATCGGTGCGCCCCCGGGATACGTGGGTTATGACGAGGGCGGCCAGCTCACCGAGGCCGTGCGCCGTCGTCCGTACTCCGTAATCTTGCTCGACGAGATGGAGAAGGCCCATCCGGATGTCTTCAACGTGCTGCTGCAGGTGCTCGACGACGGCCGCCTGACCGATGGCCAGGGTCGCCAGGTGTCCTTCAAGAACACGATTATCATCATGACGTCTAACGTGGGTTCCAAGGCTATCGCCGAGCTTTCCGGCAAGGACGAGGAGGAGATGCGCCATCAGGTCAACGCGGCCATGGCTCAGACCTTCCGCCCCGAGTTCCTCAACCGTATCGACGATATCGTGGTGTTCCATCCGCTCGGCATGGCGCAGATTGAGAAGATTGTCGACATCCAGCTTGCCGACGTCCGCGCGCGTCTGGCCAAGGAGCGCATGACGCTTGCCATCACCCCGGCGGCCAAGCAGATGCTCGCCGTGGGCGGCCTGGACCCCGTGTTTGGCGCCCGTCCGCTCAAGCGTCTGGTTCAGCGCGAGGTCGTGGATGCCATCGCCGCCGCTATCATCGACGGCACGGTGCGCGAGGGCGATCAGGTGACGGTCGATGTCGACAAGGACGGCGGCTTTACCGTCGTGTGCGACAATACGCCGGCGGCCACCTACGAGGTCCCCGACGCCGAGTAGATTTTTGGGAGATGCCTTAAAACCTGCCAGTCGTCTCTAAACGCCAAGGGCGGCGGATCCAATTGGGTCCGCCGCCCTTTTTCGTGCGACAATCGATGATGTTGAGCGGATGCGATGCAAGGAGCTATGCAGATGAAAGACGAGAACAAGACGAACGCACCGGCGGCTGAG
>USDE01000049.1 GCA_900553345.1 uncultured Collinsella sp. | reverse complement strand
TGGGCGGCAAGTCCATTTACGATGTCTGCTGCCTGTCCTGTCGCGAGTCGCTCGAGTTCTTTGAGGGCCTGGAGCTTACCGAGCGTCAGCAGTTTATCGGCGGGCGCATCGTCAAGGAAATCCTGGAGCGCCTGCGTTTTCTGGTCGATGTCGGACTCGACTATCTGACGCTCGATCGCGCCTCGGCGACGCTTTCCGGCGGTGAGGCCCAACGCATTCGCCTGGCTACGCAGATCGGCGCCGGCCTCATGGGCGTTCTGTACATTCTGGACGAGCCGTCGATCGGCCTTCACCAACGCGATAACGAACGCCTGATCAAGACGCTCGAGCGCTTGCGCGATATCGGTAATACCGTTATCGTCGTCGAGCACGACGAAGATACAATTCGCGCTGCAGACTACGTGATCGATATGGGTCCCGGTGCGGGCGTTAACGGCGGACACGTGGTCGCCGCGGGAACGCCTGCCGATATCATGGCATGCCCCGATTCCATGACGGGTGCCTATTTGACCGGCAAGCGGATGATCCGCGTGCCCGATGAGCGCCGCAAGCCCGGCCGCGGCTGCCTTAAGATCACGGGCGCCCGCGCTAATAACCTCAAAAACGTTACCGCCAAGATTGAGTTCGGTACGCTCACAGTCGTTACCGGTGTTTCGGGATCAGGCAAGAGCTCCCTGGTCACCGATACAATTGCGCCCGCGCTTACGAATGCCATCCATCGTTCGACGCGTCCCGTGGGTCCGTACAAGAAGATTGAGGGCATTGAGTGCATCGATAAGGTAATCGATATCGACCAGTCACCGATCGGTCGCACGCCGCGTTCGAACCCTGCGACCTATATTGGCCTTTGGGATGATCTGCGTGCGCTATTTGCAAGCACGCCGGAGTCGAAGGCGCGCGGCTACTCGCCGGGACGTTTCTCCTTTAACGTAAGCGGAGGTCGCTGCGAGGCGTGCAAGGGCGATGGCCAGATTAAGATCGAGATGCACTTCCTTCCCGATATCTATGTCCCCTGTGAGGTATGTGGCGGCAAGCGTTATAACCGCGAGACACTCGAGGTTACCTACCGCGGCAAGACAATCTCGGACGTGCTCGACATGAGCGTGGCCGAGGCGCTGGCTTTCTTTGGGAATATTCCGCAGATCAAGCGAAAGCTTCAAACCCTGTATGACGTCGGCCTAGGTTATGTGAGCTTGGGCCAGCCCGCCACGACGCTCTCGGGTGGTGAGGCGCAGCGCGTAAAGCTCGCCAAGGAGCTTCATCGTCGTCAGACGGGTAAGACGTTCTATATTTTGGACGAGCCTACGACCGGTCTTCATTTTGAGGACGTTCGCCAATTGCTAGATGTGCTTCAGCGTTTAGTCGATGCGGGCAATACGGTGCTGGTGATCGAGCACAACCTCGATGTCATCAAGGTTGCCGATCGCCTGATCGATATGGGTCCCGAGGGTGGCAACGGCGGCGGAACCGTCGTGGTCTCAGGCACGCCGGAGCAAGTCGCGGCATGTTCGCAGAGCTACACGGGCAAGTTCTTGGCGCCGTTGCTCAAGCGTGGCCGTGAGCGTCAGGCGCAGCTCGACGCACAGTAAAGAGACGTTGTAGTACCGACGCGCCATCGATTCCTTCTGATTCGGTGGCGCTTCTGTGTGTCGAGATGGCATATGCGGCGGAATTGGCCCTATACTTAATCCTTGCGTCGCTCTGCGAGGGAAAGGATGTGCCATGGCAAAGGCTGTTAAGACGTCAAAAACCAATGCGATGCGCGAGCTGGAAAGCGCCGGCATCTCCTATGTTCTCCATACGTACGAAGACGATGGCGACGAATCGTCGGGGCTGGGCGTCGCGATTTCCGAGCAGCTTGGCGAGGAGCCCGGTCAGGGATTTAAGACCCTGGTCTGCACGACGCCGTCCAACGACCATGTCGTGTGCTGCATTCCCGTTGCCGACGAGCTCGACCTCAAGGCCGCCGCGCGCGCCGCAGGCGAAAAGTCGCTGACCATGATACATGTCAAAGATTTGCTTGCCGCGACGGGGTATGTCCGCGGCGGTTGCAGTCCGGTCGGTATGAAAAAACGATTCCGGACGCTGATCGATGAGACATGCGTCCTTTGGGATACCATTTTTATCTCGGGTGGCAAGCGCGGCTATCAGCTTGAGCTTGCTCCCGATGACTTAGTTGCATTTTGCGGGGCGACGGTTGCCCCGATCACGAGAGAGGACTGAGCGATGCCGCAGGAAGAATCAAAGCGCGGAGCTCACTTTGCAAAAGGGTCGGCTCCTCAGACGCCCGCGCCCGAGGCCGCTTCGTTCGATAACGAGATTCGAAACGCCTGGTCCGCTGCCGCTGACCCGGGCGAGACGGCCGTGTACTTGCGTGCCGCCGGTGCCGGCACGGCACTTCCCCGTACGGTTCTTTCTTCGGCTCGTCCCGATGAGACGGCTGTCTTTTTGGCCGCCGCTCAATCGAGCGCCAGCGTGATGCCGATCGCCTCCGAGGCTCCTCGTGCGCCGCGTCCCGATGAGACGGCGGTGTTTTTGATGGCAGCCCAGGGAAAGAGCACACCGCAGAGCGCTCCTGCCGCTCGTTCCGCCAAGCCCACGGCTCATGATGATGGCGAACCGCTTCTTTCGGATGACGAATGGTCGCCGCTTGGTTCGACCGATCCCGTCGAGGGCGTGGCCATCGACGGTGATGACGACTGGGACCCTCTGTCGTTTTCTGCCCGAACCGTCGCCGCCAATGAAGTTGACACGGTGTTTGGCGACCATGCCATATTCGATGATGATGCCGTATCCGGTAACAACATGCCGAACAGCGATGACGCCGCACCTGCTGATGACGCCGTTTTGGTTGACGATCCCTTTGCGATGACCGGCTCCTTTGCCGTCGTGGACGATTTGCCGCCACAAGATGAGGTTTATGAGGACTCTCAGGACGACGTAGACGATATGGGTTCGTCGGACTACTCCACGGTTGGTCGTTCTGCTGGCCTTATGACCGTGCTGACCATCGTGTCGCGTGTCACCGGGTTTATCCGCACGTGGGCCATGGCGGCCGCCATCGGTATGTCGCTGCTCTCGTCCTCCTATCAGGTTGCCAACAACCTGCCCAACATGCTCTACGAGCTCGTGATGGGCGGCATGCTCGTTACGGCGTTTTTGCCGGTGTATATGGGTGTGAGGCGCGAGCAGGGTCGCGAGGCATCGAACGAGTATGTCGGCAACCTGCTTGGTATTCTGCTTCTGCTGCTGGGCGGTATCTCGCTGCTGGGCACCGTGTTTGCTCCCGGCTTTATTTGGACGCAGTCGTTCCTTTCGGGCGATGGCGGCAGCATGGATACCGCTGCGTTCATGTTCCGCTTCTTTGCTATTCAAATTCTGTTTTATGGCTTGGGCTCGGTGTTCTCGGGCGTTCTCAACGCACATCGCGACTATTTCTGGTCGACGTTTGCCCCGGTTCTCAACAATGTCATCGTCATCGCCAGCTTTATGGGCTTTGCTTCCGTGTCTGCACAATTTGGCGAGCAGGCCGGTATTATCTTGATCGCAGTTGGTACGACCCTCGGCGTCTTTGTCCAGATGGCCTGCCAGATTCCCGCGCTTGGCAAGCATGGCGTGCATCCTCATATCCATATCGACTTTAAGGATCCCGCGCTGCGACAGACGATCGCGCTTGGTATCCCGACGCTGCTCGCCACGGTGTGCATGTTTGTCTCGACCTCCATTACCAATGCCGCCGCGCTGGTGGTGCAGCCCGAGACCGGCCCTTCCGTCATCGCATATGCGCGCTTGTGGTACACATTGCCCTATGCGCTGATCGCCGCCTCGCTTTCGACGGCACTCTATACCGAACTCTCTCACGATGCGCAGGAGAAGGATTACGACAGCGTCCGCACGGGCATTTCGCGCGGTGTCGCCCAGATGCTCTTCTTCCTGATTCCGTTTGCGATGTATCTGATCGTCTTCGCCCGTCCGCTCAACATGATCTACTGCGCCGGCAAGTTCGATGAATCCGGTGTGGCGCTGGTGTCGGAGTTCCTTATCTATCTGGCACTTTCCCTGCCGCTCTACGGCGTGGTCGTGCTCATGCAGAAGAGCTTCTCGGCCTTGCTCGACATGAAGCCCTACGGTCGTTATTGCCTTTACTCTGCCATTGGACAGGCCGGTTCGGTGCTGCTGTTTGGCGTGGTGCTGGGCTACGGTATGCCGGCAATTGCGCTTTCGTACGTCGTTGACTACGTAGTCTTGGTCGGATGCTCACTGTGGTGGCTGCGCCGTCGTCTGCATGGCCTTCAGGTCAAGTCTATCCTGCATGGCGGTTTCTTCGGCCTACTGTTCGGTGGCTTGGGCGCTGCCGCGGGTGCCGGCGTCATGTGGGCACTTGAGCACTTTGTCGGAGCGCTTGGCAGTTCGATCCTAATTACCCTGGGCTACGTTTGTGTTGCAGGCGTCGTCTCGCTCGCTGTAACTTTTGGTCTCGCCTTCGTCTTTAAGATGCCCGAGGTCTCGGCGCTGCTTCGTCGCAAGTAGGTGCGCGTGGCAGGTCACGACAACATTCCAACACTTGCCGAGCAGGTTTCGCGCGTTCCCACGCAACCCGGCTGCTACCTTTGGAAAGATGCCAAGGGTGATGTCATCTATGTGGGCAAGGCAAAAAACCTGCGCGCCCGCATGCGTCAATACGTGACACTGCAGGATGAGCGTCAAAAGATCCCGCTGATGATGCAGCTGGTGGCGAGCTTTGACTACATCGTTGTCGAAACCGAGCATGAGGCGCTTGTACTCGAGCGCAACCTGATCGGCCAGTACCATCCGTACTTTAACGTCGACCTCAAGGATGACAAGAGCTACCCCTTTATCGCCATTACAAAGGGCGACCCGTATCCCGCGATCAAATACACGCGTGAGCGTCATAAGCCGGGAACGCGCTATTTTGGACCCTATACCGATAGCCGTGCGGCACGTGAGACGATAGATACGCTGCGCAAGGTTATCCCCATCTGCTCTGCATCCTGTGCGGAGTGGCGTCGTTGTCGCCGTACCATCGAGTCCCACAAGGGCGAGGAAGACATCGTCAATATGATTTGCGCACAAAACGGGCGTCCCTGCTTTGATTACCATGTCGGGCGCGGCCCGGGTGCGTGTGTCGGCGCGATTTCCCCGGCAGACTATGCCAAGAACGTCAAGCGTGTCGAGCGCTTTTTGTCGGGCCATCGCAAGGATGTCGTCGATGAGCTGACCTCCGAGATGACGGATGCCGCCGAGGCGCTCGACTTTGAGCGCGCGGCACGCGTCAAACGTCGTTTGGAGGTCATCAGGGGTCTGGACGATCGTCAGCAAGTCGTTTTTCCCTCCAGTGTCGATATCGATGTCATCGGGTTCTATCGCGAGGAGACCATCTCCGCCGCTTGCGTCTTCGTCGTTCGCGAGGGCCGAACAGTTCGCACCTGCGAGTTCATTCTCGACAAGGGTCTTGATGTTGACGAGGAAGAGCTCCAGTCGGGCTTTCTTAAGCGCTATTACGACGAGACGGCTGATATTCCAGCTGAGGTCAACCTTTCCGTCGAGCTTGAGGATGCGGAGGCGCTGGGGGAATGGCTTGCGGGCAAGCGCGAGCGTTCCTGCCATCTCCATAGGCCGCAGCGTGGCGAAAAGCACCGTTTGCTCGATATGGCATCCAAAAATGCGCGCCATGCCCTCATGCGCTACATGATGCGAACGGGGTACGCTGACGACCGCACCAATCAGGCGCTCCTGGAGCTCGAAAGCGCGCTGGCGCTGCCAGCGCCGCCGATGCGTATCGAGTGCTTCGATATCTCGACGCTGCACGGAACCTTTACCGTCGCCTCGATGGTGGTGTTTACCAACGGACGCGCCGACAAGAGCCAGTACCGTCGTTTTAAAATTCAGGCCGAATTGGACGAGGCAAACGACTTCGTGTCGATGTCCGAGGTTTTGGGACGACGCTATGCTCCCGAGCGCATGGCCGACGAGCGCTTTGGATCGCGCCCCGATTTGCTCGTTGTCGATGGCGGTAAGCCGCAATTGACCGCTGCGATCAAGCAACTTGAGGCTCTTGGGCTCGATATACCAGTTTGTGGCTTGGCGAAGGCCGACGAGGAAGTTTTTGTGCCTTGGGACGAGACTCCAGTCGTGCTTCCGACCGGGTCCGCGTCGCTCTATCTAATCAAACAGGTGCGCGATGAATCCCACCGTTTTGCCATCACGTTCCATCGCGAATTGCGCGATAAAGCCATGACGGTTTCGGTACTCGATGACGTTCCAGGCGTGGGACCCACCAGAAAACGTGCCCTTATGCGCCATTTTGGCTCGATGAAGCGTTTGCGCGCGGCGAGCGAGCAAGAGATCGCGGAAGTTCGAGGCGTTCCGGCCGATGTCGCCAAAGCGGTCCACGAGGCACTTGTTGCATGGAATGCCGAACGCGCCCAGGCATCGGCCAACCGTTCCGAAAACTAAACGTGCTTCTAAACAACTGATATACATGATTGGCCGATTTTCAATCATTTATTTCGCGGCGATTACCTGTCGATTTCGGGTTTTATTAACGCTAAAACGTTTGACTAGCCATGGTGAACAACCCTGCTATCCTGCGGGTTGACGATGACTGATATCTCACCTCGTCGATACATACTGTCTGGCGAATCGTTTGTCAATGAATTCGGTGAACGGTAGTAAATACCGTTCAAGCGTATGTATGTATCGGTCGCCGAGCGCGGCACCTCAGTTGGGTTCGTCGGTAGGTAAGGTATATATCGTCCGCAAGTTGCGCGGGGGCAAGTCTAGGTGCTCCCGGGTAAGATTCTCTATTGATAGGAGAAGACATGGCCATCATCAACAAGGGTATGTCCAGGCGTTCGTTCCTCGGCCTCACCGGCAGCGTCGCTGCTGTCGCAGGGCTTGGTCTCACCGGCTGCGGTGGCAGCTCCAACGACGAGGGTTCCGCTTCCGGTTCCGCCGATTCCGCCAACCGTGGCGGCGGTGTGATTACCGCTGGTTCCGCTTACGCTCCGTCCAGCTTCGATCCCGCCAGCACCGGCTCCGCTGTGGGCCTGGGTGCTAACTGGCACGTCGTCGAGGGTCTCTACGGCATCGATTACCACGACTACAGCACCTTCAACGAGCTCGCCACCGACGATCCCAAGTCCGTGGACGACACTACCTTCGAGGTCACCATCCGCAAGGGCGCCAAGTTCTCCGATGGTACCGAGGTCACTGCTGACGACGTCGTCGCTTCCTACACCGCTTGCGCTGCTTCCGCTACCTATGCTCCGTTCTTCCAGCCCTTCGAGTCCATCGAGGCCAAGGATGCCAGCACTGTAACGGTCAAGACCAAGGTCCCCAACTTCTCCCTGCTCAAGGATCGTCTGGCCATCATCCGTGTTACCCCGGCTACTCAGTCCGAGGAGGATCGCGCCAAGCAGCCGATCGGTTCCGGCCCCTGGATGTACGACTCTATCTCCGATACCGAGATCACCCTGGTTCCCAACCCCGAGTACAACGGTGAGTATGCTGCCGAGGATAAGAAGATCCAGTACAGCATCCTGACCGACCCCACCGCTCGCGTTACCGCCCAGCAGGAAGGCTCCACGCTCGTTATGGAGCTCGTCACCGCTGACGCCGTCGACCAGCTCGAGAGCGCTGGCTGCAAGATCGACAACGTCCAGGGCTTCGGCACCCGCTTCATCATGTTCAACGTCGCCAAGGAGCCTTGGAACAACGTCAAGGTCCGTCAGGCCGTCATGTACGCGCTCGACACCGAGAAGATGATCACCAACACCTTCGCCGGCCTTGCCACCGCTGCCAGCTGCTACCTGCCCAAGAGCTTCACCAACTATCATGAGGCTTCCACGGTGTACAAGACCGACGCCAAGAAGGCCAAGAAGCTCATCGAGGAGTCCGGCATCACCCCGGGTGCCATCACCCTGCGCACCACCGACAACGAGCAGATTAAGGGCATGGCCGCCCAGGTCAAGAACGACCTCGACGCTCTCGGCTTCGAGGTGACCATCCAGACCGATACCTCGCCGGCCACCTACGCTGCCATCGACGGCGGCGAGGCCTACGATATCCTCCTTGCCCCTGGCGATCCGTCCTGCTTCGGCGCTGACCCCGACCTGCTGCTCAACTGGTGGTACGGCGACAACGTCTGGATGCAGACCCGTTGCCCGTGGAAGGAGTCCGCTGAGTGGCAGAAGCTCCACGGTCTCATGGACGAGGCTCTTGCCGCCGAGGGCGACGAGCAGCAGAAGAAGTGGAACGAGTGCTTCGACATCATCGCCGACAACGCTGTTCTGTACCCCGTTGTCCACGTCAAGACCGTCTCCGCTTCCTGGGACGATCCGTCTACCGCGCCCAACGGCGAGGCCCTCGATGGCTTCAAGGGCATCGGCACGACGAGCATGTCCTTCAGGGGCGTCGCGACCGTCAAGGCCTAAGACTCGTTTGAGTCATATGTGGGGCGTCGGTCGTAAGGCAACGTCCTCATAGTTGAAACAAAGACCCGGGCGGCCTCG
>USDE01000048.1 GCA_900553345.1 uncultured Collinsella sp. | reverse complement strand
ATGGCGGGCTTGGCCGCCAGAGCCCGGGCGATGGCCACCCGCTGCTGCTGGCCGCCGGAGAGGTTGTTGGGCAGGTTTTGGAGCTTTGCCTCCAGCCCCAGCGTCTCAATGATCCGTTCCACATAGGCTTTGTCCGGCGCGTTGCCGTCCAGCTGGATGGGCAGGACGATGTTCTCATACACGTTCAGCACCGGCACCAGGTTGTAGTTCTGGAACACAAAGCCGATCTTCCGCCGCCGGAAGATGGTCAGCTCCTCGTCCTTCAGGGTGGACAGCTCCCGGCCGTCCACCGTCACCGTGCCGGAGGTGGGCCGGTCCAACCCGCCCAGCATGTGCAGCATGGTGGACTTGCCCGACCCCGACGTGCCGATGATAGCCACGAACTCGCCGTTCTCCACGCTCAGCTCCACCCCGTCCAGGGCTTTCACCAGGGTGTCCCCCGCGCCATAATATTTCTTCAGTTCCCTGGTCTGCAAAATCGCCATTTGGAATCTCCTCCTGTGGAAAAAATGGGTACTGCCTTCTGACAGTACCCATTGTAATGGATCAATCTTTCCACACTCTTTCTCAAATCTTACAGTTTGGAAAGATCCGCCCTATTCCCGCGGGAGATAGAGGGAAAAGGTGGTTCCCTGGCCGGGGTGGGAAGCCACCTTGACATAGCCCCCCTGCCGCCGCAGGATCTCCCGGACCAGGTAGAGGCCGATGCCCGTTGCGCGCTTGGTGGTGCGGCCGTTGTCGCCGGTAAAGCCCTTCTCGAACACGCGCGGCAGGTCGGCCGCGCTCACGCCGCAGCCGTTGTCCGCAACGGTGAGCTCGATGCGCTCGCTTGCCAGACCTTCGTCCAACAACGCGCCCGAAAACACAATCTTCGCACCGTCCTCACGCGCATATTTAATGCTGTTCTGAATGAGCTGGCCCAGAATAAACTCGAGCCACTTTTCGTCGGTAAAGACCTCAAAGTCGAGGTTCTCGCACACCGGCGCCACGTGTGCCGCGATGAGCTCACGCGCATTGGCCTTGATTGCGCCCGTCACCAGAGCCTTGAGGTTCCAGCGTCGAATCAGGTAATCGCGCTCCACAACCTCCGAGCGCGCGTAGTACAGCGCCTGGTCGATATAGCGCTCCACGCGAGCCAGCTCGCGACCGAGGTCATCTACGCGCAACAGGTCATCTTCGCTGCCGTCCAGGTTTTCCAAAATCAGATGGGCTGCCGCCAGGGGCAGCTTGGCCTCGTGGACCCAGCTCTCGATATAGTCGCGATAGTCATCGGTCTGGCGCCTGCCTTCGGCAACCTCGTCACAAGCGGCTTTGCCCACCCGGCGCAAGACATCGTACTCGAGCTCGCCCTCGGCATAGGTCGGGCATTGCACCATCTCCTGCACCCATGCGGGACTCTCGAGCTCCTCGGCCGCACGCTCCAGCTGGCGCAGAAAACGACGACGGCGCGCGTACTCGATCACGATGCCGAGCATACCAAAGATATAGGACACGCCGACCGCCACGACCACGATAGAAACGGGTGCGCCGGCGACCGTCAGCACAAAGCAGCTCAGCAGCACACCACACGTCCACACGGCGACGGGAAGCAGCGCATCTTTAAAGAACTTGCCAAACGACATAGCCGGCCCCTAGACCGAATAGCCCTGGCCGCGGTGCGTTGTCAAATACCCCTTGATGCCGATTTTTTCGAGCGTGGTGCGCAGGCGGTTGATGTTGACGGTGAGCGTATTGTCGTCCACGAAGGCGTCGGAGTCCCACAGGTCCTGCATGATGGCCGAGCGCGAAACAATCTTGCCCGCGCGGCTCAGAAGCAGTGAGAGGATACGCAGCTCGTTTTTGGTGAGCTCGGTGCTAGTGCCGGTTTGCGTGTTGGTGACCATGGAGCGTGCGAGGTCGAGCTCCAGTCCCTTGTGGACGAGCGTGCTGCGCTCGCCCGCCGTCGCGGTGCGACGCAGCAGTGCGTTGATGCGCGCCACGAGCACACGGGCGCTGTAGGGCTTGGGAACAAAGTCGTCCGCGCCGAGCGTCATGGCCATGACCTCGTCGATCTCGGTCGTACGCGACGTGAGGACGATGATGGGAACCTCGGATTCGCGGCGAACCTCATGGCAGATATGCTGGCCGTCCTTGACGGGAAGCGTCAGGTCGAGCAGCACCAGGTCGGGCGCGGCGGCGAGAATATCGCGCGAGACATGCTCAAACGATTCGCAGGCCTCGACCTCAAAACCGGCACGCGCCAAAATGTCGGCGAGCTCGCGACGGATGGGCTCGTCGTCCTCAACGATATAGATCAGCGCCATGGATTCCGCTCCCCTCTTGGTTGTCTTGCCACCATTATGGCCGCGAAACTGCAGGTGTGCACCGCGCGCGGTACCAAGGTGACAGAACTGTTCGCGAGCGGGGGCGTTTTGTCCGCCTCGCACTCGCAGCGGTGGCGGGGACCAACATGATTCTTAATCCCCGTCCCAGAAAAATCATTTAGCGGCGGGCACAGAGCTTTTCGTAGCCTTCGGCGAAGAAGGCGACCGTGGCGGCGTCGGCGTCGGCGGCGTCCGTCTCGGTTGCGGGGACCACGCCGTGCTCGTCGCTCACTAGGAACAGCGCGCCCTTAAGCTGCGCGGGAATATCTACGCGCGTGACCGGGATGCCCTTGGTCTGGGCCAGCTGCTCGATGAGCGTCGCCGTGCCGCACAGGCACTCGTCCGCCGGCGCCACAAAGGCCAGCTCACCGTCGTTGACGGCAGCGAGCAGCTCGGGCGCCACGCCGGTCTCGTCGGCTTCGGAGCGAGCCTCGGCAGAACGGGCACGCAGCGCCTTGGCCGACGTGTCGGACAGCGGCTCGTACTCCCCCACCGTCATGGCGGCGTTGCCGTTAACGTCGATCACCAGCATGAGCACACCGTCGTGGGCGGTGTAATCGCCCTCGGCAAGTGACCACTCAACGTGCTGCTTGGCCCAACTGAGCATGTTATGGGTAAGCGGCTCGCCCTGCACCAGACGCTCGGACAGTGCGCGGATGTGACGGTTGAGCATGGGCACCTTTTTGTTGGACATACGCCAACGGCAGATGAGCGCGGGCTTGTCGAGCGTGAACTTCTCGACCGCCTCCTGATTGGCGCAAAAGTCCTCGTACGCACGCTGATCCTCGGCATTGCCAAACAGCTCGGCATCATCAATCTGGGGCATGGTTGTACCTTTCGTGTTAGTCATTCCGTCCTCTTATACCAAAAAGACGGCCCTCCAAACGGAGCAGCCGTCTTTTGCGGAGATTATTTTGTCCCAGGGCGAAACTTAGTGACGGAAATGCCTGGCGCCGGTGAAGACCATCGCAATACCGTGCTCGTTGCAGGCCTGGATGCTCTCGTCGTCGCGCTTGGAGCCGCCGGGCTGGATGATGCAGGTCACGCCGTGCGCAGCAAGCACGTCGACGTTGTCGCGGAACGGGAAGAACGCGTCGCTTGCACAGGCAAAGCCGCCCTTCTCCACGCCCTCGCGCTCGCAGAAGTCCTCGGCGCGCTCGCAGGCAAGCAGCGCAGAGTCAACGCGGTTAGGCTGACCCGGGCCCATGCCAATGCCGGCCTTGCCCTTGGAAACCAAGATGGCGTTGGACTTAACGCCCTTGCAGACCTTCCAGGCAAACTCGAGCTCGGCCATCTCGGCGTCGGTGGGCTTGCGGTCGGTGGGAAACGTAAAGGTCGCGGGATCCTCGGTCACGTGGTCGACTTCCTGCACCAGCATGCCGCCGTCGATGGAGCGCAGCTCCACCTGGGCGCCGTGGTCCACGCCGCCGGTGGCCAGCACGCGCAGGTTGGGGCGCTTGGCCATGCGCTCGAGCGCCTCGGCAGTGTAGCTCGGGGCGATGATGACCTCGACGAACTGCTTGTTCTGATCGGCAAAGTGCTCGACCAGCTCATAGGGAACCTCGCGGTTGCAGGCGATGATGCCGCCAAAGGCACTCTTGGGATCGCAGGCGAAGGCGCGGTCGTAGGCAGCCGTGATGTCCTCGGCAACGGCAGAACCGCAGGGGTTCTGGTGCTTGAGGATCACGCAGGCCGGCTCGTCGAACTCGCGGACCAGGTTCCAAGCGGCATCGGCATCCAGATAGTTGTTGTAGCTGAGCGGCTTGCCCTGGATCTGCTCGGAGCCAACGAGCGGGAACTGCGAGCTCGCGGTGTTCTCGCAGCCCTCGACAAAGCGGTAGACCGTAGCCTTCTGCTGCGGGTTCTCGCCATAGCGCAGGTCGTCGACCTTCTCCAGCGAGATCTCGAGCTTGGCAGAGGTGTCCGCCACGTCGCTTGCCTGGGCGGCAAGCCAACGGGAGATAGCCGTGTCGTAGGCGGCGGTGGTCTGGTAGACCTTCACCTGCAGGCGACGACGGGTGGAAAGCGTGGTGCAGCCACCGGTCTCGTGCATCTCGGCCAGGACGGCATCATAGTCGGCCGGGTCGGAAATGACGGTAACGCTCGTGGCGTTCTTGGCGGCAGAGCGCAGCATGGAGGGGCCACCGATGTCGATGTGCTCGATGGCGTCCGCGAAGGTGACCTCGGGGTTGGCGACGGTCTTCTCGAACTCGTACAGGTTGACGACGACCAGGTCGATCAGCTTAATGCCGTGCTGAGCGGCCTCCTGCATGTGCTGCTCGGAATCGCGGCGGGCCAGCAGCGCGCCGTGAACCTTGGGGTGCAGGGTCTTAACGCGGCCGTCCATCATCTCGGGGTAGCCCGTGAACTCCTCGATGGGGGTTACGGGAACGCCCGCGTCCTCGATGGCACGAGCCGTGCCGCCCGTAGAGATGATCTCGACGCCAAAGTCATCGACCAGCGTCCGTGCGAAATCGACGACGCCCGTCTTATCGGTAACCGAGATCAACGCGCGTGCGATCTTCACATCAGATCCCATGCAGTCCTCCTGTCTGGTACGCCGCCGTGCTCTGTGAGTCGGTGATACGTCGATCTGCAGCGCTCGCGCAGCGGCAATGAAAATACTGATTTAATGTAGCGCATCGAGCGCATCGATGCACCCCGCAACGGGCGCATGTGCAGAAAAAGTTTGCGAGCGGAGGGGATGGGCACGGCACCGAGCACGGTGAGTTCATGGAACACAGGGGCACCATAATTTGATGCCAATGGCGTGGTAGAACTGTGCTCGATATGCATCCGCGAAAGAAAGAGGCACCATGGTCTCGCGGGTTCTCTACCGACCGTTTGATACCGAAGACTTCGACGCCATCGCGCTGATTCTGCAGCAGCTTTGGCATAACAATTCGGATAACGATGAGTACAACCGCCTTGAGGCCGCGTGCGACCTCGCCTATTGCCTTTCGTCATCGACGTTTTCGCAGGTTGCGGTGATTGACGGCGAGGCGCGCGGCATTGCACTTGCACGCGCAGGACAGAACTCCGGCGTCACTATCAACGAGCATTGGATGGATACCGAACGCGCACTGCTATCGCAGATGCGTGAGCTGGAGCCTGATGCCTGCGCCGAGTATCTCTCGTTTGTGCGCGCAACCATCCGAACCAACAACCGCCTGCTCGAGAGCAGCCCGTTGCCACACGACAACGAGGTCACGCTGCTTGCCGTGGATCGCGATGTCCATGGCCTGGGCGTTGGCACGGTTCTGCTCGATGCCGCGGTCTCGCACCTGTCCTCGCTTGGAGCGACGAGGGCGCACCTGTACACCGACTCCAACTGCTCGTGGAAGTTCTACGAGTTGCACGGCTTTAAGCGCACGGCCACGCACCGCGCCAACCGCGAAGAGCGCCGCCACGACATGCCGCGCGAAAGCTTCCTCTACGAACTCGACCTAACAGCCTAAACCTGGCAGCCATACCTAGTCATTTAGGAACGTTCCCAGTGATTAGTCGTTGGGGACAGCCTTCGTAGGTAGCGCATAAAAATGGGATGGATCCATCGGCAGTCGCCGGAGAAGATCCATCCCAAAAATCAGAGCGCACTAGAACGTTCCGCCGCCTCCTCCGCCGACGCCGCCACCGCCGCCACCGGAAAAGCCACCGCCACCGCCGCCGCTCGAGCTATCGGAACTCGAAGCCAGCTCGCGGATGGTCTCGTGATACACATCATTGAACGAATCGAGCGGAGACTCGTTGCCGTAGTGATGGTAATACCACCAGTAGCAGGGATAATTGTCATAGAAATCGTCGGCCTCGCGCACCTCGGGCGGCACGGCCTCGGCAAGCTGACGCAGCACTTCCTTGGAAACACCCAGCGCCACGCCCATCACCAGCAGCTTGTTCCACAAGATCAGATCGCTGGGGACGGCCTCCTTCAGGCGCGTAAAATCCTCGAGCCAATGCTTGAGCGCCTTGCAGCGAGCCGCCACCTCGGCGCCCTCCGACGTAAAGCGGCGGAACGTAAGGCCCACGCCGATACCCACCAGCACAATCGGCACCGAGATAACCGCGGCGGTAATGTTCGCCTGTGCGCCATCGGTAAAGAAGATGGATCCCACGGGAACAAAGGCAACCAGGATACCAAGAACCAGGCAAAACACCATTGCAACAATGCCGTCAGAGGCAACGTACTCGCTATCGGCCAGCTTGCCCTTAACGGTGTTCTGATAGTCCTCGAGCTTGTCGCCCACGGGTGTAGCGTGCTGTTTGACGTAGTGCTGCAGCTCGTCGAACGTGCGCGAGCGATCGCCGTTCTCGTCAGGCTTAGCACCGGCAAAGAAGACCTTGAGCACCATGTGGTCAATGCCCTTGGCCGACTTCCAGCCCGCATCGCTCACCGTCACGCGATACGTCTGCTCTTCTTTTTCACGCCCCAACAGACCCTTCTTGGCCTTGGTCACGGTCGCCTGCTCCAGCTTGATCACACGGTCGTCAGTGAGCTTCATGAGCGTGGCGATATATGCCTGATCGGGCACCTCGTTCCAGCTCATAAGGGCCGAAAGCACGGCGGGATGGTCGGCCGAGGGCACATCGCGGAAATATTCGTCCTGGAAAAACGGCTTGGGCTTGCGCTTGCGCAGCTTAAGCATAACGATTGTGCCGGTAAATGCCACCGCCGCAACAACACTTAGCACGGCAAGTGCATTGGCAATCATGCGAGCGTGAGCGCGGCGGGCGTTAGCTTCGTCGGCCCATTCCTTCTCTTCGCTCAGGATCGTTGACATGCGCTCTTCGCCCGAGGCGGCAAGCTGCGGCACCCAGTCGCTGGGGAAGGCGATGCGTGCCTCGGCGAATTCGCCCTGATGCACGCAGGGAATGGTATAGGTGACCATGGGCTCGTCCTCATCGAGCGACACGTCGCCCGTCAGCGGACCGTGGCCCCATGCGCGGAAGTTATCGCCTTTGACGGCCGCCGTCCCGGCAGCGGCATTTGCGAAGCGCACTTCCATCTCGACATCGTCGGAATCCGCAGACCAGCCGTCGCCCACGAACTTCCAGTAGAGCTCGGCGGTATCGGCCCAGTTCATAACCGCACCGGTCATGGTGTAGCTCACGTAATAGATCGCGCTGTCGCCGCTCTCGTGGGGGCTGAACACCTTAATCCTTACGCCGTCACCGGCCTGCTCGACCGTGTAGACGCCAGAATCGCCCTTGTTCGCGCTATCGACTTTGTTAAACGCGGTGTCCTCTTCCTCGACACTCAGCACGTCAACGCCCGCCGTGCCGCCCTGCTGGTTGGTGCCCGTATTGATCTCCCAAAACACGCCGTTGATGTCGTCGTCGAAATCAAACTGGCGTCCCTCGACAACGGTCAGCGATCCATCGGCCTCGACCGTGGCACTGATGTAGGTTTGGGTCATGGAGTAGCCGTCGGCGTGCGCGGCGGCAGGCAGCAGCAACAACGCAAGCGCAACGAGCGCGCAGACGGAAGCGAATCGCGCAAACAGGCGGCGCTGCCGGCTGACTTTGGCGGCGAGGGTGTTCATAGGCACATCCTTTGTCTGTAAAACCAACAGCGCCATTGTCCCACGTTTGCGGACACACATGACGAATATCTGGGCCAACGGAACGTCAAATGGGACAAAAGTCCCACCCGAGTCTGGCACTTAGGGACGTTCCTAATGATCTATTGGGGACGGAGGAAAACGGATCATTGGGTTGAACCGACGGACTGCAACAAATTTGTCGTTTGGGACGTTCTTTGGCCGAGTCCCGCGCCAACGATAGATACCACTTCACAGCTCCGTCACAGGTGTAGCGGCTTTGTGTGGGCGCGGCATGCGCTGATTGAGCCGTCAGTCGAGGGGCATAAACCAATTGAGCAAAAACGGTTGCCCCTTTCCCGTTCGCTCGAGGATCATGTCCCCCTTTTCCGCGGAAACCCCGGCAGTTGCGAAGAGCTGCCGGGGTTTCTGTCGTGTATGAGGCCGAGTCGGTGCGCAGCGACCAAGACGTTGGGCCGCAAACCCACCGTGCGCAATGCGCGCCGCCGCCAACTTGTGAGCGCGGCAACGCCTTCCCTGCCAAGCCCCGCGCTATACTCGTCCGCATGGATATCAAAACACGCAACATAGCAACGCCCACCGCGGATGCGCCAACGATGCAACCCGCCTCCGTTCCCGCCCCCGTCGTGGGCCGCTTTGCC
>USDE01000047.1 GCA_900553345.1 uncultured Collinsella sp. | reverse complement strand
CGCCGCGATCACGGCGGCCTTATTTTCTGCGACCTTCGCGACCGCGAGGGCATCACGCAGCTCACCTTCGACCCCGAGCACTCCGACGGCGACGCCTTTAAGATTGCCGAGACCATGCGTCCCGAGTGGCCTATCAAGATCCACGGCGTCGTGCGCTCCCGTGGCGAGGAGACCACCAACGCCAAGCTCGCGACCGGCGAGATCGAGGTCCTGACCGACCACGCCGAGGTGCTCAACACTTCCGTCACCCCGCCGTTCCAGATCGAGGACGGCATCGAGACCAGCGAGGACACCCGTCTGCGCTATCGCTATCTGGACCTCCGTCGTCCCGAGATGATGGCAAACCTCAAGCTGCGCTCCGACTTTACCTTTGCCATTCGCGAGGCGCTGCACAACCGTGAGTTCATGGAGGTCGAGACGCCCTCCCTGTTCAAGTCTACGCCCGAGGGCGCCCGCGACTTCATCGTCCCCAGCCGCATCCAGCCGGGCAACTTCTACGCTCTGCCGCAGTCCCCGCAGCTTCTGAAGCAGCTGCTCATGGTCGGTGGCGTCGAGCGCTACTACCAGGTTGCCAAGTGCTTCCGCGACGAGGACCTGCGTGCCGACCGTCAGCCCGAGTTCACCCAGGTCGATATCGAGATGTCCTTCGTGGACCAGAACGATGTCATGAGCGCGCTCGAAGAGGTTCTTGCCGATGCCTTCGGCCGCATGGGTGTCGAGATGCCCACGCCGCTGCGTCGCATGGACTACTGGGAGGCCATGGACACCTATGGCTCCGACAAGCCCGATACCCGCTATGGCATGCACCTGGTCGACCTGACCGACATCTTTGCCAACTCCAAGTTCAAGGTCTTCGCGACCGCCGCAAATGAGGAGGGCTCTGTCGTCAAGGCCATCAACGCCAAGGGCGCCGGTGCCTGGGCACGTGCCAAGATCGATAAGCTCGCCGGGGTGGCTTCCACGTTTGGCGCCAAGGGCCTGGCCTGGATCGCCTTCCGCGAGGACGGCTCCATCAACAGCCCCATCGTCAAGTTCTTCTCGGACGAGGAGATGGCCGCTCTGCGCGAGCGCATGGACGTCGAGCCCGGCGACCTTGTGATGTTCGCCGCCGGCCCGCGCCTGCTCTCCGACGAGATTCTGGGCGGCATGCGTTCGCACATGGCCAATGCGCTTGAGATCAAGCGCGAGGGTCACGACTTCCTGTGGGTCGTCAACTTCCCGCTGTTCCATTGGGACGAGGATCGCAAGGCCTATGCTGCCGAGCACCAGCCCTTTACCCTGCCGACCGAGACCGACATCGCCAAGATTGAGGCCGACCCGTTGGCAGCCGGTTCTTGCACCTACGACTTTGTCATGGACGGCTTTGAGGCCGGCGGCGGCGGTATGCGTATCCACAACGCCGAGATGCAGATGTCCATGCTCAAGCTCCTGGGCTTTACCGAGGAGCGTGCCGAGTCTCAGTTTGGCTTCCTCATGGAGGCCCTCAAGTTTGGTGCACCCCCGATGGGCGGTTTCGCTCTGGGTCTGGACCGCGTGTGCATGCTGCTCACCGGCTCCGATTCCATCCGCGACGTCATGGCGTTCCCCAAGACGGCCAGCGGCTCCGACCTCATGTCGGGCGCCCC
This sequence comes from uncultured Collinsella sp., assembly GCA_900553345.1. Classification (GTDB taxonomy): domain Bacteria; phylum Actinomycetota; class Coriobacteriia; order Coriobacteriales; family Coriobacteriaceae; genus Collinsella. The sequence goes on along the minus strand of USDE01000047.1, from coordinate 7,079 downwards.
GAGTGCCGTTTCCGGCGCCCAGCTCAAGGACGTCAGCCTGCGCCTGATGTAGGCGAGCGACTTACATATTGCTTGCAACGAGGGAAGGACGCGCGTCTTCCCTCGTTTTTTATGCGCGGGCGTTGCGAGGGCATAGGTTGACTGGGCGTCGCGGAAACTGCGTCCCAGAATTTGCGTCCAAAACGGGTCGCAGTTTCCCAAACAGGGTCCTTTTGGAAACTGCGACCCAGAATCCAGCCAAATAACGGGACGCGCTTTCCGGTCGAGCTGTCTAACGGAAACTGTGCCCCAGAATGAGCGCTCAAACGGGACAGGCTTTCCGCAACAACTGTTTGGCGGAAAGCCTGCCCCAGTTTCTTATAGCGAGTCTCTCTGAACGAGCTGCATGTGCATGACGGTGGTGGTGGGCTCGGCACCCTTGATCATGTCGAGCGCAATGTTGGCGGCCATGTGTCCTTCTTCGCGCAGGGGCTGGCGGACGGTCGTGAGCGCGGGGACGCAGCGCGCCGCAATCTCGTGATCGTCGAAGCCGACGACAGAAACGTCCGCAGGAACGGATAGGCCTGCCTCGTTGAGTGCGGTGATGACGCCAGCCGCGATACGGTCCGATCCGCAGAGCACGCCATCGAAAGCAATCTCGCGCGCGAGGATCTGGTGCATGGCCTGATAGCCGTCTCCGCTGTTCCATCCGGTATAGATAACGTTTGCGTCTGGGAGGTCTTCGCCCAAGACGGCGCGGTAGCCGCGCAGGCGGTCGACAACAGCGGGGTTGTCTTGCGGTCCCAACACGGCGACGATATCTTTGCGCCCGCGATCCTTCATGGCGAGTGCCGCAAAATGTCCGCCCTCTTCGTCGTCAGAGTAGACCGTCGAGAACACATCGCGATAGGGGTGGCCCTCGAGCTGGCCGCACAACACGGTGGGTACGCCCAGCTCGCGCAGCACCTCGAGCAGCTCGCTGCCTTTGTAGGGAGAGACGTCGATCACGGCGTCGAACGAGCGGCGCTCAAAGTGCTCGCGTGCGCGGTTGCGCTCATGCGTAGAAGACGCCTGCAAGATAACGGGCAGATAGGACGACTCCGACAGTTCCTCGGTAATGCCGCTCAAAAACTCGCTATAGGTGGGGTCGCTGAAGAGTTCACTCAGAGGCTCGGTCACGAGCACGGCGATGATTTCCGTGCGCCCGACAGCGAGCGCTCGGCCACGAGCGTTGGGGACAAAATTGACTTCCTTGGCCGCCGCGCGGACGCGCTTTTTGGTTTCCTCGCTAATGCGGGGCGAATCGTTGAGGGCGCGCGATGCCGTGGAGCGCGACACGCCGGCAGCTGCGGCAACCTCGGCAAGCGTAGGTGCGGTGCGAACTGGTTGTGTCATGGCGTCTCCTGGAAAATGCGGTCGATGTTGTCACTGATACGGGCTAGTGCGGATACAGCTTACTATAGTGCGCCTGAACAGCGTTCATGATATCCGGTGACCGGTGTCGTTTTGCAACCAAGCCGAAATCGAATACGTCTCGTGTGGGTGAGATATCAGCGGGCGTGGAGGTTGCCTACGAGCTTAAGAACGATGTCTTGTGCTGAGTTTCGATATTCAGGGTGACATAAGTGTTGCGATTGTACAACCGGTTGCACCGTTAACCCTGCCAAATCGACCGTTCAGCGGACAACCGGTTGCACAGTTTTTTACATCGCCCGTAAGATAAGGACAACCGGTTGCACAAGAATCACTACGATGATGAAGGAGCATCACCATGGACGCCATTAACGATTGGGAAAACCAAGCGCTCACCCACAGGAACCGCCTGGCACCCCATGCGTACTTTATGGGTTACGAGACCGCCGATCTCGCTGCAACGTACAGCCGCGAGCTGTCGCGCGGGTTTGTCCAGCTGTCCGGCTCGTGGCAGTTCCGCCTCTTTGAGGGCCCCGCTGCCGTCTCCAACGAGGAACTCTCCACGTACAAGCCCGAGTGGGATCACGTGGAGGTTCCGCACCTGTGGCAGGTGGACGGCTATGGCAACCTTGCCTACACCGACGAGGGTTTCCCGTTCCCGGTTGATCAGCCGTTCGTTCCCTCCGACGACCCCACGGGCGTCTACCAGCGCATCGTCAACCTTCCCGCCGTTCCTGCCGGCGCTCGCGAGATCATTCGCTTCGACGGCATCGAGAGCTATGGCGAGCTGTACGTCAACGGTCAGTATATCGGCATGACCAAGGGTTCGCGCCTGTCTGCCGAGTTCGACGTGACCGACGCGCTCGTCGAGGGCGACAACCTGTTTGCGGTCAAGGTCCTGCAGTACAGCGATGGCAGCTACATCGAGGATCAGGACATGTGGTGGGCCTCGGGCATCTTCCGCGATGTGTACCTTATGCAGCGTCCCGCCGCGCACCTGGTCGACTTTAGGTTCCGCACGCACCGCGAGGGCGATGCCGCTCTGATCACGCTCGATACGGTTGCCGAGGGCGCTTCCCGCGTTGTGTTTACGCTCAGCGATGGCGAGAACGTGGTGGCTACGGGTGAGTGCGTCGACAGCCATGCCGAGTGCAGCGTGACCGATGCCCACTTCTGGAATCCCGAGGACCCCTTCCTCTACGATCTTACGTTTGAGGTCTACGACGGCGACAAGGTGAGCGAGTACGTCCCGCATCGCCAGGGTCTTGCCGAGGTGACGGTCGAGGGCAATCATATCTACCTCAACGGCACCTACTTTAAGATGCATGGCGTCAACCGCCACGACCACGACGATCACAAGGGCCGCGCCGTGGGTCTCGAGCGCATGCGCCGCGACCTGGAGCTCATGAAGCAGCACAACATCAACGCGGTGCGCACGTCCCACTACGCCAACGATCCGCGCTTCTACGAGCTGTGCGACGAGTACGGCATCATGCTGGTCGCCGAGACCGATATGGAGAGCCACGGCTTCGAGAATATCGGCAATATCGCCCTGGTCACCGACGACCCTGCCTGGGAGCCGGCTTACGTTGACCGTGTTGAGCGCCTGGTGATGCAGGAACGCAACCACGCGTGCATCATCATGTGGTCGATGGGCAACGAGAGCGGCTATGGCTGCAACATCCGCGCGATGTACGCCAAAGCTCACGAGCTCGACGGTCGTCCGGTCCACTACGAGGAGGATCGCAACGCCGATACCGTCGACGTCATTTCCACCATGTACTCCCGCGTGTCGCAGATGAACGACTTTGGCGAGCATCCGTTCCCCAAGCCGCGCATCAACTGCGAGTACGGCCACTCCATGGGTAATGGTCCCGGAGGCCTGTCCGAGTACCAGGAGGTCTTCGATCGCTGGGATTGCATCCAAGGCCAGTTTATTTGGGAATGGTGCGACCACGGTTTGGCTGCTGTGACCGAGGACGGCGTTGCCTACGACATGTATGGCGGCGACAACGGCGATTACCCCAACAACAGCAACTTCTGCATCGACGGCATGGTGTTCCCCTGGCAGCAGCCGAGCCCGGGCCTTACCGAGTACGGCCAGGTCATCTGCCCGGTTCGCATGGCCTACGATGCCGAGGCGGGCGAGCTGACCGTCACCAACAAGCGTTGGTTTACCACCCTCGAGGATGTCTGCCTGTCGGCGGAGACCCTGGTGGACGGCGACGTGGTCTGCCGCAAGACGCTCATGCCCGGTGCGGTTGCCCCCGGCGAGTCCGTCCAGCTTCCGCTGGTGATTCGCGAGGCCGCAGTGGGCGAGACCCTGCTGACCGTGCACGCCTACACCATGGCGGCTCACGCCTGGTGCGAGCCGATGTTCCAACTGGGTGCAAGCCAGTTTGCCATCGCAAACCATCCGGCGCCGGCAATTGCCGCCCCCACTCGTCCTGAGCTTACGGTCGAGGAGACCGAGCAGGAGATTCGTATTCGCTCCCTCAACGGCGAGCTGACCTTCAGCAAGGTCAACGGTACCGTGAGCGAGTGGAAGGCATCCGGTCGCGACGTCATGACCTCCGGTCCCCAGGTTGGTTTTTGGCATCCGCTCGTCGATAACCACGCCCAGGAGTACGACTCCCTGTGGAAGGATAACTTCATCGATGTGATGCAGACGTCTACCCGCAATGTTTCTTGGAAGCAGGACGACAATGCGGTTGTCGTTACCGTGAGCCAGCGTATCGCTCCTCCCGTCCGCGCGTTCGGCATGCGCGTCGAGCTCGTCTATACCGTGCTTCCGAGTGGCCGCGTCGACCTCAAGGTTTCCGGCGAGCCCTACGGCGACTATTCGGACATTATCCCGCGCATCGGCATCTCCTTCGAGGTCCCCGGTTGTGATCGTGCCGTCGAGTGGTATGGCCACGGCCCGGGCGAGAACTATCCGGACTCGCTGCGCGCCAACCCGGTCGGTCATTACCGCACTACGGTCGACGACATGTTCACGCCCTACGTTATGCCCCAGGACTGCGCCAACCGCGAGGGTACCCGCTGGGTCGCCCTGCGCTCCAGCCACGGTGACGGTCTGGTCGTGACGCGTCCGAGCGACGCCGCTTCCAATCCGTTCTCGTTCTCCGCATGGCCCTATAGCTGCGAGGCTATCGATAATGCCAAGCATGTCTACGATCTTGTCCCGGGCGACACGGTTACGGTCAACATCAACGACCAGCTGCTCGGCCTTGGCTCGAACTCTTGGGGTTCCGAGGTGCTCGATTCCTATCGCACCCGTTTTGAGAGCTTCAGCTTTGAGGTGTCCCTGCGACCGCTGACGTCTGCCGATCTGGCTCAGGCGCTGGCACCCATTAAGGAGGCATAAGTCATGCATATCTTTAACTCGCGTGCCGATTTCGACGCCCAGATGAAGTCCGTCAAGAAGTGGATGCGTACCGGTCAGGCACTCGACGGCGTTTCTGAACTGCAGCACGATGTGGCGTACTCTATCGGCGACTCGCTGGTGTATTGGTGGGTGAACGCCCACGAGGCGGCTACTGCCGATCTGGTCGGTCACCGTCGCTACCATGCCGTGCTCGCCCCGCTCGACGGCAATCTGACCGTTGAGGTGGCTTCCAAGGCCGATCTTACCTGTACGCGCGCCTACAGCGATATCGATGATCGCGAGCGCTTTGAGGGTACGGGGGAGACCGTGACGATTCCCACCGGCGGCGTTGCCGTCGTCGAAATTGACGAGGCCTACCGTGTCGTGGCCGATGCCGCGGATCCCCGCGTCGTGGTACTGCACGTGACAGTCGAAGGTTATTCCTTCCCCAACAAGTAGTATTCGTCCGCCTGGACGTTTGCTTCGCGCCGTTAAGGGGGATGGCTTTGTTGACTCCCTTTTCCCCATTCCCCTTAGCAGGTGCGCCGTCCGTGTTTGCACTTGCAGCTCGGACGGTTTTAGATGACATTTAACAGATGATTGGGAGGGCTTATGAGCTCTGAAAAACGAGGAACGATTGGTTCGTTCGCTCTGCTGGGCATGACGGTCGCCGCCGTGTTCGGTATCAAGAACATCATCAACAACAACGCGGCCATCGGCTTGGCAGCTGCGCCGTCGTTCTTCTTCGCCACGCTTTTGTACTTTGTCCCCTATACCCTGGTTACCGCCGAGTTCGTCGGCCTCAACAAGGACTCCGAGTCTGGCGTGTACGCATGGGTTAAGACCTCGATGGGTGGTCGCTGGGCGTTCCTGACGGCATTTAGCTACTGGTTCGTTAACCTGTTCTTCTTTGCGTCCGTCCTGCCCAACGTCATCATCTACGCGAGCTACGTGTTCTTTGGTGCCAACGCCGAGCTTTCGCAGCTGTGGATCACCATTATCGAGATCGTCGTCTTTGCTATCGCCACGTGGGTTTCGACCAAGGGCGCTAAGTGGATCGGCTCCATTTCCTCCTTCGGTTCGACCGCGGCTCTCGGCCTGACCGCCGTGTTCATCCTGCTGTCCCTGGCTGCTGCCTTTGGCGGCGTTGAGTTCGCTACGGCTCCTACTCCCGCTAACATGGCTCCCGACATGAGCAACTTCGCAACTGCGTGGGGCTTCTTCGGTACGCTTGCCTGGATCATCCAGGGCGTTGGCGGCGCTGAGTCTGTCGGCGTGTTCCTTAACGACCTTAAGGGTGGCGTCAAGGCCTTCGTGCGCACCGTCGTTATCGCCGGCCTGACCATCGGCCTTCTGTATGCAGGCGCTTCGCTGCTGGTTAACCTGTTCATCCCCGAGGGCGGCGTTGCCATCTCCACCGGTATCTTCGACGTATTCGGTGCTGTCTTTGCCCACTTTGGCATTCCCATGGAAGTGTCTACGCGCGCCATCGGCTTGATCCTTCTCGCCGCCACGCTGGGCTCCCTCATGATGTGGACCTCCGCTCCCATCAAGGTCTTCTTCACCGAGATCCCCAAGGGCGTCTTTGGTAGCAAGATCGTCGAGCTCAACGAGCATGGCATTCCTGCCCGCGCTGCTTGGCTGCAGTTCGCCATCGTCGTCCCCATCCTGATCATTCCGGCCCTGGGCTCCGGTAACCTCGACGACCTGCTCATGATCGTTACCAACATGACTGCTGCCACCGCTCTGCTCCCACCGCTGCTGATTTTGCTTGCCTACTTTATGCTGCGCAAGAACTTTGACGCCGCTCCCCGTGGCTTCCGCATGGGTTCGCGCCGCTTTGGCCTGGTCGTTGCCGCATTCCTGCTTGTGGTCTTCTGCTTCGTGCTTATCTGCGGCACCATTCCGCTCGATCAGCCGCTGTGGCTGACGCTGGTCTACAACGTTGGCGGCGTGGTTGTCTTCTTGGGCCTTGCCGTGATGTGGTACAACCGCTACATCAACCGCCTGCGCGAGACCGATCCCGAGGCCGCCGAGAACGAGCTTCGCCCTTCCGTCCTCGATATGATGGAGTAGCGGCTAGGATTAATCTACGGCTGTGGAATAAATCGATTCCCTTTCCTAAGGAGGGGCCTTACGAGGCCCCTCCTTTTGTGTTTTGGGGCATGGTTTTGGCCCCCGTGGTCAAAAAATGCCAAATATGAGTACTGTTGCAAAAGAAGTGCCATATTTTTCGGCCTGCTCTGAGCGAAAATGGGCTCAAAATCGATTTATCTAACTCCCTTTAAGGTCGCGCGCGCAGACGTGGTGTAAGAGTGTC
>USDE01000046.1 GCA_900553345.1 uncultured Collinsella sp. | reverse complement strand
GAGGGCGTCGAGCCTGCCGAGGAGGTCGTCGAGCCTGCCGAGGCTGCCGTCGAGCCTGTCAACGATGCCCCTGCCGAGGAGACCGTCGAGGCCGAGCCCGCGGAGCCCCAGGGCGTCCCGAGCTTTGACGACGAGCCGCAGGAGGCAATCGATACCGAGGGCGCGACCGCCGAAAGCCACGAGGCCCCCGCTGCCGTCTACGGTGGCGCGGCGACGGCTCCGGTTGCCCCTGCGCGTGAGGGAGCGCTGCCGCTCGTTGACGGCGCCGGCGAGGACCCGGGCGCTACAGTGGCCATGCCTGCCATGCCGCAGGAGTAGGCTCACCCGCTTATCACCATCATGTACCTGCGCCTTTACCGTACGCAGATGAGCGAGACGGCAAGCGCTGTGCTGCGGGTATAATGGACAGCATTCAAACGGTGGGCGCCGAGGTGCCCGCAGGAGAGGAATGAACATGGGTAAGACTTTCAACTTTATCTCGGGTGCGCTCTTCGGTGCTGCCGCCGGCGCCATCATCGGCGTCGCCTTGGCTCCGCGCTCGGGCGCCGAGACCCGCGCCATGGCTGCCGATATCGCCAACGACGCCTGGGATAACATGCGCGACACCTACGAGCACGGTGCCGAGGAGGCCCGCGCCGCGGTCAACGATTTTGGCCCGATGGTCGACGCCAAGACCGATGACCTGCGCGCCAAGGTCGACCTTGCCCGCGAGCGCATGGACCAGCTGCGCGAGCAACTCAACGACGCCATCTCGGGCGGTAACGTGACGCCCGCCGCCGATGTCGTGGTCGAGAACGCCGTCGAGGCCGACGCTGAGGCCGCGGAGCCTTCGACCGAGGCATAATGCGCGCCGGGGATTTTGTCGGCGCCAAGATCTATCGCAAGCCTACCGAGGATAAGCGCACCAAAAAGGACGGCACGCCGCGCAGCCCTAAAAAGCTCGGCAAGATTCACTTTCCGGTCTTTACCCCGGGCGGTACGCGCGTGGTGGGCTTTATGGTGCGCCAGTCCGATATCGCGGGCATGATCGAGCGCCCCGACCGATTTGTGGCGCTCGATGCCATTGGCGTCTACGAGGGCGCCATCGCGGTTGACGACGTCAAGGGCACCTACGATGCCGCTGCGGCCAAGCGCCTCGACATCAACCTGGACGATTGCATTATCTGGGTTGGCATGGACGTGCGCACGGAGTCGGGCGATGTCGTCGGCTATTGCTCGGATGTGGAGTTCAAGCCGCGTTCGGGCATCGTGCAGACGTTCTACGTGACCGCCGGCACTGCCTCGAGTGTGCTGGTGGGCGACACGCAGATGCCGCCGACGATGCTGCGCGGCTATGCGGACGGCGCGATGATCGTTTCGGACGAGGTCAAGTCGCTCGGGTATTCGGGCGGCGCCGCCGCAAAGGCTGCCGAGGCAAGCGTCGTGGTGGGCGATAAGGTCAAGAAGGGCGCTAAGGTGCTCGATGACAAGGGTTCGGTCGCCGTGGACAAGGGCAGTCGCGCGCTGGGCAAGCAGCTCGGCAAGACGCGCGGTATGTTCAAGGCCTTTAAGGACGAATATCAAAAGGCGAGCGGGGGCTCGTCAAAAGCTAGCAAATAGCGACGTACCAATTGATGGGAGGCAAGCCGGAGACCTGTTGCTCCGGCTTGCTGCGTTTATGGGGGAGGGCACATGCGCCAAAACGGATCTAACTTAAACGGGCGCTCGGGTGCGCGTCCGACGGCGCGCCGCGACCTGGGGCAGCTGCCCAGCGGTCAGCGCAAGCGTCACCGTAAGCCCGGCGCGATGTATCTCAACCATAGCCGCGGCTTTAGCGACCGCAGCACTCGCATCGGAAACAGCCGCACGCCCCGTCGTCCGTCTCGCCTGCCCTATGCGCTCATCGCCGTGGGCTGCGCACTCGTGCTGTTTATCGCTGCCGTCGTGGGCTACGTCAACCGCAGCGTGGATGTCGTCCTCAACGGCCAGGAGACTGCGGTGCGCGTCGGATCTACGCTGCAAAATCTCATCGACGACCAGGAGCTGACCGATACCTACGACGCCGGGGACTTGCTGGCCGTTGACGACAGCGTGCTTACTCGCCATGGCGGCGAAAAGCTGTCGGTAAAAGTGGACGGCAAGCGCATAAAACAGGGCAAGTGGAAAAGCCGCGAGCTTACGGGCGGCGAGAAGGTGACGGTCAAAGACGGCCGCGACACATATGAGAAGCATGAGGTCCAGGCGACGGTTATCGAGCCCAAGCTCAAGGTCGAGGGCACGGGTGCTATCGAGTACGTCAAGACGTGGGGCATCCAAGGTCGCTCCGAGGTGTGGGTCGGCGAGCAGTCGGGTAAGACGCAGGACCGCGGCGAGGTCGTGCCCGCCACCGATTGCGTGGTCGAGTGCGCGAGCGTGGCGCCCAAGGGCAACGAAAAGTACGTGGCGCTGACGTTTGATGAGGGCCCGAGCGGAGCGACCAAGCAGATCTTGCAGGTGCTCAAGGAAAAGGGCGTCACCGCGACGTTCTTCCTGTCGGGCGATGCGGCCGAGGCCTCGCCCGCCACGGCCAAGGCGATTGTCGATGCCGGCTGCGAGGTCGGCTCCAACAGTTACAGCGACGAATCGCTCAAGGGCAAGGATCGCGATGCGGTGCGCGAACAGGTTTCGAAGGGCACCGAGGCGATCAAGTCCGCGACCGGAACGTCGACGATGCTTTTGCGTGCTCCCTACGCAGCCTTTGACGAGCAAAACTGGATTGATGCGATGGACCTGGTGTCTGCCGTGGTCTCGTGGAATATCGATTCGGGCGACTGGCTGCTCAACGGTGCCGACGAGCAGGTCTCGACGGTGCTCGATTCGGTGACGCCGGGCAACATTGTGTTGCTGACCGATAACGATGAATGCGCCGAGCAGACGCTCGAGGCGCTGCCGCAGATTATCGACGGGCTTATTGCCGACGGCTACAAAATCGTGACATTGAGCGATCTGGTCAAGACGGATACATCGCTGAGCAAAAAGCTCACCTCGCTGACGAAGGCCGCCATGCCCAAAAACGCCGTGTTCCCCCAGCTCGCCGAAGATGACGACACCACAGACTAGTCATGTAAGAACGTCCCCAATGACTATGTCACGGATGCGTCAGCGTTTGGTATGCCTGCGATGTTTGGAGCATAAATTTGGCGCCACGGCGCGATGCTGATGCTATAGTTACTGCGGATAACAAGGGTCAAGAGAAAGGTTGCAGGTGAAATCCAAACCTCGACCATACAGTCGATGACCCCATGCAGGTGCTTCTTGCGCATGTACGGGGTGTGAGCGCCGAGCGGCGTGCCGCCCGCGCATGCGTATACATATCTAAAAGTCCACGGACGGCGTGCCGGCATGGCCGCAGTTCGAAGGGATAATGATGGGGAGCACCAGTGAATTATCTGAGTGAGATGCTCAAACTGCCGGTCTTGGACGTCGATGGCGAAAAGCTCGGCGTTGTGAACGATTTTGGCATTGCTACCGGCGAAGTTTTTCCGCACGTAACGTCGCTCGCGTTCCGCGGACCCGGCAAGACGCCGTTTATGATCAGCTGGCGCAAATGGGTCGACCGTATCGACGAGACGGGCGTACACCTTAAGTCGCCGGCCACCGAAATCCGTTTTTCGTACCTGCAGCCGACCGAACTCTTGCTTGCCCGTGACGTGCTTAACAAGCAGATTGTCGACACGCAGGGCATGAAGGTCGTGCGCGTCAACGACATCAAGTTTTCCATGTCGGGCGAAAATCAGCTGCGTCTGCTAGGTGCCGAAGTTGGCGCCCGTGGTCTGCTGCGCGCGATCAGCCCCGCCCTCGAGCATGTCGTCGAGAGCTTTATGAAGCACCTGGGCAAACCGCTCGGCGAGGACATCATCGCCTGGTCCTACATGGACCTGCTCGACCGTTCGACTAAAAACATCCAGCTGTCGGTGTCGCACAAGACGCTTGGCGAGCTGCACCCTGCCGACATTGCCGACATTATCGAGCAGCTCGATCCGCGCCTGCGTGCGCAGGTGTTCGCGCAACTCGATACCGCCCAGGCCGCCGAGGCCATCTCGGAGTTCGATGACGACGAGCTTATGACCGAGATGCTCGAGGGTCTGTCCGACACCGATGCATCGTCGATGCTGGCCATGATGGACCCGGACGACGCCGCCGATCTGATCGATGAGCTCGATTACGAGAAGGCCGAGAAGCTTCTGCGCCTGATGGGCGTTCAGGAGGAGAAGGCGATTCGTAACCTGCTGGGCTATGAGGACAACACTGCCGGTCGCATCATGACCTCGGAGTTTGTTTCCCTGCCCGCCACGGCGACGGTCGGTGACGCCATCGAGGCGATCCGCAAGCTCGACGAGGACTTCGAGAGCGTCTACTACGTCTATACCGAGGACCCGAGCGGCATGCTCACCGGCGTCCTTTCGCTGCGCACGCTCATCGTGGCCGACCGCGACGCCACGCTGGGCCAGCTGGCCTATCGCGACCTGGTTTATGTGTCGCCCGACGATGACCAGGAAGACGTAACGGACGAGATGACCAAGTACGACCTGGTCGCCATCCCCGTTTGCGACGAGAACCGTCATATTTTGGGTATCGTGACCTTTGACGACGCCATGGACGTTATCGCCGAGGAACACCAGGAAGACCTGCAGATCGCAGGCGTCGGCTCGGGCGACAGCGCGTCCGACGACTCGACGAATGTGCTCAGCTGGTTTGTGCATCGCCAGTACTGGGTTGTCGTGTGGGGTATTGCCTCGTGCATCATGGCAACAGTGCTGGGGACGGCGCTGGGCTCTGCGCGTCTGGTGGTGTTCCCCATGTGCGCCATGCCGCTCGTGCTGCTGGCTGCCTCGCGTATGGTGTCGTTCGTCAAGAACTACTTCCTGGAGTACGACGGCCATGACGATGAGCCCAAGCCGTATCTGGGGTTCTTCTTCCAGAGCACGGGCATGGGCCTGATTCTGTCGCTCGTGACCTACCTGTGCGCCCAGCTGGTGCGCACCGCCGCATTCCCCGACGCGTCCATGTTTGAGGAGCAGCTCTTTACCGGCTGCTTTAACATTGCGGCCATCGTCTGCCTGATTGGCAACATGAGCGCCGTGATTTACCTGATGGTGCTGTTCTGGCGTGACGAGCACGACCTCAATACGTCGGGTACCGCCATGAACGTCATTGCCGTCATGATCTCATGCGTGGCGTACTGCATCGCCGCAGTGCTGCTCACCATGTCGGTCATGGGTTAGGTGGTCGCGTGCAAAACACGAAGCAAAAGGCGAGCACCAAGCAAAAGCTGACCATCGCGGCCATCTTTGGCGCCATGGGCCCTGGCCTTCTGGCGGCGCTTTCGGGCAATGACGCCGGCGGCATCGCCACGTATTCCAGCGCCGGTGCCAGCTATGGCTACAAGATGCTGTGGATGCTTCCCGTCATGACCGTGCTGCTCATCGTGACGCAGGAGACTGCGGCGCGTTGTGGCTGCGTCACGGGCAAGGGCCTGGCTTCGCTCATCCGCGAGCGCTTTGGCGTGCGCAGGAGCGTGCTGGCCATGGCGGCGCTGCTGATCGCCAACACGGCCGTGACCATCTCGGAGTTTGCGGGTATCGCGAGCGGCCTTGCCCTCTTTGGCGTGCCGGCGAGCATCTCGGTGCCGCTGGTGGCGCTGCTGGTTTGGATGCTTACCATGTCGGGCAGCTTCCAGCGCATCGAGAAGATTCTGCTGCTGGTGAGCTGCGTGTTTGTGACCTACATCGTCGCTGCATTTATGGCTGGTCCCAGCTGGGGCGAGGTGGCGGTCGACCTGGTTGTGCCCAACATCCAAAACGACCCCAGTTACTTGTCGCTTGTGGTCGCAACGATCGGCACCACCATCGCGCCGTGGATGATCTTCTTGGCGCAGAACAACGTGGTCGATAAGAATGCGGGTGAGGACGATATCGTGCTGCAGCGCATTGATACCGTGAGCGGCTCGATCGCCGCCGATGTCATTGCCGGCTTTATTATCATAACGACCGGTACGGTACTGTTCCCCGCGGGCATTCAGATCAGCGATGCTGCCGACGCCGCCCGCGCATTGGAGCCCATCGCGGGCCAGTGGTCCACGGTGCTGTTTGCCTCGGGCCTGGTCGCGGCGAGCTTCTTGGCCGCCTGCGTGCTTCCGGGCGTTACGTCGAGTGCTATCTGCGAGGCATTTGGCTGGGAGCGCGGTGCCGATCGCAGCTGGGACGAGGCCCCGGTCTATCGCGGCATTATTACGGCTATCATTGGCATCTCTGCCGTGCTGGTGCTCATGCCCGGCGTCGACCTGTTCCAGATTATGATGACCTCGCAGGTCATCAACGGCGTGCTTTTGCCTGTGGTCCTGGTGTTCCAGGTGCTTATTGCCGCTGATCGACACATTATGGGCGCCAACCGCAACGGCCGCGTGTGGAATGTGCTCACGTGGGCGACTATCGGTGTGATTACGGTGCTGACGGTCGTCATGTTTGTTCTGCAGGCGATGGGTTACAGCGCATAGCGCTTCTTTTGGACTCTAAACAGGTCGCCGCCATGGGCTGCGGCCTGTTTTTTGCCCACGGCCTCTCGGAGTCGGCTCGAAAAGAGCGATTTTGGGTTGTTTGCTGCGGGTGGAAGCAGATTTGGCTGCGCGTTACTTGTCGGTGCCTAGCTTGTGCGGTTTGTAGGCGAGGGCGCTGACGAGTGCATCGGCAGCGGATTTGACGGCCGCCGGCTGCGGATCGTTAACGTGGTCCTCGGGGTGCACGGGCAAGTCCTTCTTGACGGCATCGTGGATCAGGTTGAGGTACTCGGTCACGCCGGTGGCCGACAGGTGCGTGCCGTCGCCGTCGAACAGGTCGTTGCGGTTGGCACTGTGCCCGTACCAGTCGATAACGCGCACGTTTTTATAGCGCGTGGCGGCGTTGGCGATGGCCTGATTGGTGGCGCCGACCCATGGCTGCGGGCTGCGCGTGTTTACAAATACGACGGTGCGCTGATTGCCGGTATCGGCCATGATGGCGTCAATCTGGGCATCGGTCACCAGGCCGTTGGTGCCCAGCGCAAAGACCACGACCTTGCCGGCAAGGTTCTGTTGGAGATAAGCCTCAAATGTTTCGCGGCCCGCATCGAACTGGCGGCCCTTTTCGGCATCGATGTGACTGTGGGGGAACACGCCGTCAAAGGAATCGACGGCGCGCAGCGACACGGAGTCGCCGATCATCAGCAGGTCGTAGGATCCGTCGGGGAAGCCGTCGTTGTCCTTGTCGGTGTCATCGGCCGCCTGCTGTTCCTGGGGTTTTGCATTTTTGGCTTCCTTGTTTAGGATTTCGGCGCCCTCGCCGCTCAGCGCGGATGTGTCGGGCACAAAGACCAGGCCGCCCAGCGCCACAACGAGCACGACGCAGCAAGTGGCGCACACGGGAATATGCGCGCGCACCCAGCCGGCGGGCGTGGTGGTTCCGTCGCGGAATTCGGAAACAGTGCGCCCAAAGGCGCCCTTCCTAAACGGCGTTTCGATAAAGCGATAGGAGCACTCGGCTACGGCGACCACCACAAGTACCTGCAAGATGTACTGCCACCAGGGCGTATCGCTGATGTTGGCGACCGGGTTCATAAGCAGCAGCAGCGGATAGTGCCACAGATAGATACTGTACGAGCGCCTGCCAACCCACACGAGCGGCTCGGCGGACAGCGCGCGGGCAACCATTCCCTGGGGCTGCACACAGGCCGCGATGACCATGAGCGTGAGGATGGAGCATAACAGCGTGCCGCCGCGATACTGAAACGCGGTGTAGCCGTTGGTGAGCGCGACCATGGCGGCAAGGCCAACCAGACCCACGACGCCCAACACATCGATGGATGTGGGCGAGGACCAAAAGCGCACGAGGGCGCTCGGCTGTGCCGGGGCGGTATCGGCTGATTCGTCGACCTTCTTGCCAGGCTTGCCCTCGGCGTTCTTGCCGTGCTTGGCGGCGCCAGCCAGGCGATTGAGTCCCAAACGATGAGCGAGGCGCACCGGCGCTAGATCGCGATCGGGGATAAAGGCCATCCAGGCACCCAGCAGCAGCGAGAACACGCGGGTGTCGGTGCCGTAGTACACGCGGCTGGGGTCGGCGGCAGGGTTGTAAAGCACCATCATGGCGAGGGCGGATGCCGCGGCAAGGCCCAGAACCACGCGGCGCGTGTTGGGCTTGCTCACATGCATGGATACCATGGCAAACAGCAGTGGCGGCCAAATCAGGTAGAACTGTTCCTCGATGGCAAGCGACCAAAAGTGCGTGAGCGGCGAGGGGTCGCCCAGAGCATTGAAGTACGAGACGTTTTGGGCAATCTGCCACCAGTTGTTGAAGAACAACAGCGACGGCAGGATGTCGGGGCGCATCTTGGTGAGCATCACGTGGTTAAAGATGGTGCACAGCGCGCAGGTCACGAACACTACCGTTACCACGGCGGGGACCAGGCGACGGATGCGGCGAATCCAGAAGCTCTTAAGGTCGATGCGGCCGGTCTTAGCGACTTCGTTGAGCAGCAAGCGCGTGATCAGATAGCCCGAAAGCACAAAGAAGATCGTGACGCCGAGCAGGCCGCCCTGAGCCCACGTGAGGTTGAGGTGATAGAGCACCACCGCGACGACGGCAAGCGTGCGCAGGCCGTCGAGGGCGGGGATATAGCGAGATTTGGGGCGCGTGGGCGCCTGTTCTTTTGCGGCGCTGTTGGTGCGGTCACCCTTGTTGGCGGGCACGCGATGAGAGTCTGCGGCGCGGCGCGGCTCGGTGGCTTGTCGGTTAGCGCGCGAACGTTCGTGCGGCGCTC